>JANNAJ010000169.1:0-1583 GCA_031384285.1 Verrucomicrobiota bacterium | reverse complement strand
CGTCGGGTTCGGACCGGCCCGGCGCCGGCCGCGCCTTGCGAAATTCCGTCCGCACCGCGTCCACGCCCACGCCGAGCCGCTGGCCTGTCTTCTGCGCGTAGGTGTCGAGCAGCACGGCGTTGCCGGTCTTGTGGAGGTCCTGGCCCATCTTCCGCACGACGTGCATGCGTCCGCGGTCGCTCGTGGTGTCGTTCTCCGCGCAGAGGTGGCGGAGGTAAAAATCGAAGTAGCCCTCGGCGCGTTTCAGGACGGCCTGGAACGCCTCCGCACCGTGCTGGCGAAGGAAGCTGTCCGGGTCGTCCGGAGCCGGGATGCTGGCGACGCGGATGGCGAGGCCGGACCCGAGCAGCCCTTCGAAGGAGCGGATGCTGGCGTTGCGACCGGCCTTGTCGCCGTCGAAACAGAGCACGACCTCGTCGACATAGCGCTTGAGGATGCGGGCATGGTCGGCGGTGAGCGCGGTGCCCTGGGGCGCGATGACGTTGCGGACGCCGGCGGCATGGCAGGCGATGGTGTCGAGCTGGCCCTCGCACACGATGGCATGGCCGGCGTCGAGGATGGCGCGCTTGGCCTTGTCGAGGGCGAACAGGACCTTGCCCTTGGTGAAGAGCGGCGTCTCCGGCGAGTTCACGTACTTCGCCGTCTTCTCGTCGCCTTGCAAGATGCGTCAGCTGAAGGCGATCACCCGGCCCTGCTCGTCGCAGATGGGGAACATGAGCCGGCCACGGAAACGGTCGTAGTGCCGGCCGGTCTCCTCCTTCTTGATCACCAGCCCGGCCTGCTCGCAGAGGGCGAGGTCGAATCCCTTGGCCTTGGCCCAGTTGACCGTGTCGTCCCACGCCTCGGGCGCGGCGCCGAGACGGAACTCCTTCACCGCATCCGCGCCCACGCCGCGCTTGGCCAGATAATCACGGGCGACCTGGCCGCCGGCCTCGTTGGCGAGGCACTGCTGCCAACGCACGGTGACGGCTTCGTGCAGCTTGAGCAGCGAATCCTTCACACCGCGCGCCTGCTGGGCACCGGGGTTGTCCTCGTGCTCCAGCGGGATGCGCGCGCGCTCGGCGAGGCGGGTGAGCGCCTCGACGAAGGTGATGTTCTCGTGGTCCTGGACGAAGCGGAAGACGTCGCCGCCCTTGTGGCAGCCGAAGCAGTGGAAGATCTGCTTCGCGGGGTTCACGTTGAAGCTCGGCGATTTCTCCTTATGGAACGGGCAGAGCGTGACGAAGTTGGTGCCGGCGCGCTTGAGCGGCAGGTATCCGCCGATGACATCGACGATGTCGCTCGCGGCGCGGACCTGTTCGCGGAAGTTGTCGGAGAAGAACGGCACGTCCGAGGGAGTAGAACACGGAAGGCCCGGAGAGGCAGCGCGAACTCGTTCCAGGGCGGTCGGGGGCTGGAAGACCGGAAAGCAGGTCCGGGGAGGATCCGGTCCTGTGCTCCTGCGACGAACGGAGGTTCGTGGTCGGCGGCGGTCCGGGCTACGGTGTCCGCGATGTCCGCGCTGGAGTTCCGGTACGTGAAAGGGGCGATCCATCTGCCCGCGCTCCGGCTTTGGCTGGACGCCCACCAGCCGATCGGGCCGG
>JANNAJ010000279.1:0-3748 GCA_031384285.1 Verrucomicrobiota bacterium | reverse complement strand
GTCGGGGTGAGCGCCGCGAGCAACAGGATCCATCGCCAGCGCAGCGTCTTGATCATGCCCTTCATGATTCGTCCTCCGCGGAGCCCCGTGCCGCGAACCAGTTGACTTCCAGGCAACGCCTCAAAGCCAGCCGTGCCCGGTGCAGCATGACCCAGAGGTTGTTCGGCGAGATGCCGAGCGTCGAACAGATCTCGTCGCTCGACATGTCGTCGACCTCCCGGAGGATGAAGACCCGGGCGGTGCGCTCGGGCAGCTTGCCGCTGCAGCTGTGGAAGACGCGCCAGAACTCCTCGCGGTCGAGGGCCCCGCCGGCATCGGTCCATTCGGACGGCGCCAAGGTCGCGTTCCAATGGTCTGGGAACGCCTGGTTCTCGAAAGTGCGTCCTTCCTCTTCGCCGTAGAACTCGAGGTCGGTGAACGACGTCTCGCGTCCGGCCTTGCGGAAGTGGTCGAGGATCTTGTTCTTTAGGATGCCGGTCAGCCAGCTCCGCTCGGTGGAACGGCCCTCGAAGCGCCCGTGGCTCCGCAGCGCGCCGAGCAAGGCTTCCTGCACGAAATCCTCGGCGAGCACCGGGTCGCGGAGCCGCGACAGCGCGAAGTGGAAGAGATAGTCGCCGTGTTCGTCCACCCAGCGCTCCGGGTCGAGACGAGGGTTGGCCGTTGCCAACGGGGCAGGGTGCCCGGCCCCGGTCGGGACGGAGGCGGGATCCGGATGGAGGCGTGGCGAGGTCATGGAGCGGATCCGGCGATGGAAGCGGCGGCCGTGCGAAGCGAGCGCTTGATCCGCAAATTTGCCGTGGAAGGGAGCGATCCCCGGAGCGTCGGGGCCGACGCGGCTTCATTCGAAGCGCGGCGCAACCAAACCAGTTGGGCCCGGTAACGCCGGCACAACCCGCAGAAGAGCAGGTGCGCCACCATGCCGACGCGCTGGGCCACGGGCACCGGGGCGTCGAGGGCGAGCGATGAGCGACGGGTCATCTCGCGACAGTTGGGCAGCAACGCCTCACGGGCGCGAGACAAGACGCTTCCGTCATGGGGGTGGTCGTGCATACGGATCTTCTGGACCGCAAGTTTCTTCAAGTGTCCGCCGTTTTGGTCGCGTCCGGTTCCTGGAACTTACACGGCGTCCTGTTTTTCTCCTGGCCGCGCCGAGGCCTTGGCTGGCGCGCCGCGGGAACGTCCGTAAGGTTCCCTCCAGCCGCGAGACACACTGCTCGGACGGCGCTCTGCACCTCCGCTTCACCCATGATCACCTTCATCTCCGGGACCAACCGTCCCGCCTCGAACACCCGCAAGGTCACCGCCGTCATCGAAGGCATCTACCGCGACCTCGGCGTCCCCACCCGCGTCCTCGACCTCCACGACCTGCCGCTGGAACTGTTCGCGCCCGGCGCCTATGCCGAGAAGCCCGCGGCTTTCGCGCCGTTCGCCCAAGGCGTGCTCGACGCCGACGGATTGGTCGTGGTCACGCCCGAATACAACGGGTCCATGCCCGGGGTGCTGAAGGTCTTCATCGACCACCTCAAGTTCCCGGAGAGCTTCGAGGGCAAGCCGGTCTGCTTCGTCGGGCTCGCCGCGGGCATGTGGGGCGCGCTCCGTGGCGTGGAGCAGCTCCAGCAGATCTTCGGCTACCGCAACGCCCACATCTTCCCTCGGCGCGTTTTCATCCCAGGCATCGGCGGCGCGCTCGACGCCGACGGGCGGTTCTCCGACGCCGATCTCGTGAAACGGCTCGCCGACCAAGCGGCCGAGTACGTCGGTTTCGTCGAACGGCTCAAAGGCAAACCGCTCCGGGCCGTCTGAATCTCCATCCCAAGACCCCATGCGCCCCCTGCCGATCCTCCTGTCCGCCGCCGTGGTCCTCGCGTCCTCTGGATGCCGTCCAGCGCTGCGGCAGGAGGCCATGGGGACGCCCGCCGCCGCCATCTCATCCGCTTCCTGGAACATGAAGGACAAGATCACCAAGACCGACGCCGAGTGGCGCCGGCAACTCACGGCCGAGCAATTCCGCGTCCTGCGCGAGCACGGCACGGAACGGGCCTTCAGCGGTGCGTTCGCGCGCAGCCATGATCCCGGGACATATCATTGCGCGGGGTGCGGCCTGGATCTCTTCGGCGCGGACGCCAAGTTCGAGTCCGGCACCGGATGGCCGAGCTTCTGGAAGCCCATCGCCGACGGGCATGTCGGTTCGACCGAGGACCGCGGGTTCTTCATGACTCGCACGGAGGTCCACTGCGCGCGCTGCGACGGCCATCTTGGCCACGTGTTCGACGACGGTCCGGCACCGACGGGGAAGCGATTCTGCATCAACTCCGCCTCGCTGACCTTCGAGAAGCAGCGCTGACCCGGTACCTGTTCCTCACTCCACGATCACCGCTTCCCACGTCCTAGTTGTTCTTCGCCAGCCCCTCGGTGTGGCCGATGTTCTTCACCGGCGCGAAGATCGCCAGGACCTCCGCGAGTAGTTCCCGGTCGACCGGTTCCTCGGCCCACTGTGCCCAGCGGCGGATGTTCTCCGGGTTCGCGCTACCGGCGATGGTCGAGGTGATGTCGGGGTTCTCGATGCTGAACTGGAGCGCCAGCTTCGCGATGTCGGAGCCCCGACTGGCGCACAGCGCCGCGGCGGCGCGGGCGGCGGCCTTCACCTCCTCTGGTTCCTTGAGCCACGCGGGCAGCGGCGCATTGGTCAACAGGCGCGCGCTGAACGGTCCCGCGTTCAGGGCCCCCACGCCCTTCGCCTTGAGGTACGGGACCGTCTCGTCGGCGAACCGGGTGTTCTGGAGCGTGTTCTGGTTGTAGCTCAGCACGCAATCCACGCCGACCTGGTCGCAGATGAAGCGGAAGATCTTCTGCGGATACCCGCTGAAGCCGATGAAGCGGACCTTTCCCGCCTGCTGGGCCTTGCGCAGTGCCGGGATCGTCTCGTCGACGATCTGCTGCATCTCCACGAATTCGATGTCATGGCAGAGGATCAGGTCCACGTGGTCCGTGCCCATCCGGTGGAGCGAGACGTCCACCGATTCGGCGACGCGTTTGGCGGAGAAATCGAAGTGCGGCAGGTCGTAGCGGCCGAGCTTGGTGCAGAGCGTGTAGCTCTCGCGCTGCACGCCTTTGAGCGCGACGCCGAGCAGCACCTCGCTCATGCCGCGACCGTAGAACGGCGAGGTGTCGATGAGGTTCAGCCCGCTGTCGAGCGCCACGCGCACGGACCTGAGCACTTCATCCAGCGTCACGCTGCGGAACTCCGCGCCGAGCGACGACGCGCCGAAGCTGAGGATGGGGACTTGCAGGCCGGTGTTGCCGAGAGAGCGGGTTTGCATGAGTCAGTAATCAGTAAGCAGTGAAACAGTAATCAGTGGGGCGGGGCTTTTCATGGTCATGTCTTCCGTAGCACGTCACACCGTACGGCAGCCGACGGTCAGCAGCACGTTGGCCCACAGCGCTTGGTCTGCCGTTTGAATGGTCAGCACATGGTCGGCAGATTCCACAGCCTTGTAGAAATCCCATTTCAGGATCGGCTCCAGCGCCGCGCTCATTCCGCACTCTTTCAGAATTTGCCGGTAGTCATTCCACGCCGGCGGCTCGCCAAACTTCGCGTAAGAATCGTCGGCGGGAATGCCCATCGTGTTCACCTGATCGATGGGAATCGCCGAGAGCACCGCGCGCAAAGCCTGCGCGCAAGTGATGACACCGGGCGTGAGGTTCATGCACACGACCTCGGCGTTCGGGCCTTTCTTGGTCGAGGCGG
>JANNAJ010000274.1:0-4972 GCA_031384285.1 Verrucomicrobiota bacterium | reverse complement strand
CCGCCTGCCGACCACGGCGACGCTCGACCATCTGCTCGCGAGGAGGAACGCGTGAGCTTGGCGCTCCTTTTGTCCGCCGCCGCGCTCGTCTTCGTCGTCGCGGAGATGACCGCGACCTTCGCGATCGCCCGGCGGCTGCGGAACTTCGGCATCGTGGACATCGTGTGGTCCGCCGGGTTCACGCCCATCGTGTGGATCTACGTCGCGCTCGCCTCGTGGCGCACCTACGACGCCAAGCTCGACGGTCATCCCGAGTGGAACTGGCCCGCCGCGCTCACCATCGCCGCGCTGGTGACCGCGTGGAGCCTGCGTCTCGGCGGACATCTTTTCGTTCGCGTGAAGTCGCACCATCCGGTCGAGGACGTGCGCTACGCCAAGTTGCGGCTAGAATGGGGCGCGGGGACCGACCGGAAGATGTTCGGTTTCTTCCTGTTCCAAGGCGCGCTGCAGGTCGTGCTCACGCTGCCGTGGTTGTTGGTCGTCCTCGACACCACGCCCGCGCGGCAGTTCTCGCTCGGTCCGCTGGCGTGGCTCGGCGCGGCCATCTGGCTCGTCGGCCTGGTCGGCGAATCCATCGCCGACCGCCAGCTTGCGAACTTCCGCGCCGACACGGCGAACAAGGGCAAAGTTTGCCAAGCCGGCCTGTGGAACTTCTCGCGCCACCCGAACTACTTCTTCGAATGGCTCATCTGGGTCGGCTACGCGGTGGCCGCGCTCGCCGCGCCGTGGGGCTGGCTCGGCCTGCTCGCGCCCGCGTTGATGTGGCACTTCCTCGTGAACGTGACCGGCATCCCCATGACCGAGGAGCTGTCCGTGAAATCGAAGGGCGACGCCTACCGCGAGTACCAGCGCACCACCAGCGCCTTCGTGCCGTGGTCCAAGAAGAGAATTGCTCAACCACAGACAGGCACCGACGGACACAGATAGAGCCGCTCCACGGCGCCGGCCGCATCTGTGTCCATCGGTGGTCAAACGGACTTTCCCGAAATGCTCGACTCCCTCCTCACCCGCGACGCCTTCCCCGATTTCCTGCTCCGCTTCGGCATCCGACGGCTGCTTCGGCAGCGGTTGCGCGAGGAGGACAAGGGCGGGCTGGAACCGGACCGCGCCCATCTTCTCGCGCTCGTCGAGGAGCTGCGCCGCTCGCCCATCGCCATCGAGACCGCCGCGGCCAACGAGCAGCACTACGAGGTGCCAACGCGCTTCTACCAGCTCTGCCTCGGGCCCCGGCTCAAGTACTCGTCGTGCTATTATCCGAACGGCCGCGAATCTCTGGCCGAGGCCGAGGAGATCATGCTCGCGCTCACCTGCGAACGGGCGCGGATCGCCGACGGACAAGAGATCCTCGAGCTCGGATGCGGCTGGGGCTCCCTGACGCTTTGGATGGCCGAGAAGTATCCGCGCGCCCGGATCACCGGCGTGTCCAATTCGGCGACGCAGAAGCTGCACATCGACGCCGAGTGCGCCCGGCGGGGCCTGAAGAACGTGACCATCATCACGTGCGACATGAACCGGTTCGAGCCGCCGGCTGCTACAAGTAGGAGTCGAGGTAACGAGGCTCATTCTTCATCCGGCATCCAGCAGCCGGCATCCGGCAGCGGGAAGGATCAGAGCCTCCTTACGTCGGCTCCTACGAAGGAACTTTGCGTCGGCCGCTTCGACCGCGTGGTCTCGGTGGAGATGTTCGAGCACATGAAGAACTACGAGCGGCTGCTCGCCTACATCGGGCGCTGGCTCAAGCCCGACGGGTTCCTCTTCGTCCACATCTTCACCCACAAGGACTTCGCCTACCACTTCGTCGCGCGGGACGAGACCGATTGGATGAGCCGCTACTTCTTCACCGGCGGGATCATGCCGAGCGACGACCTGTTGCTCTACTTCCAGCGCGACGTGGAGCTGGTCGGCCACTGGAACGTCTGCGGCCGCCACTACGGCCAGACCGCGGAGCATTGGCTCCAGAACATGGACGCCCACGGACCGGAGATCCGGGCCCTCTTCCGTGAGACCTACGGCGCCGGCAACGAGACGAAGTGGTGGGTCTACTGGCGCGTGTTCTACCTCGCCTGCGCCGAGCTGTGGAACTTCCGCGGCGGCAACGAATGGCTGGTGAGCCATTATCTTTTCCGTCCGCGGCCGGTCGCCGGCTAGCGGGGTCCGGCGGACGCAACCGAGGCTTCCCAGAACCGGAGCATCCCGGCACCTTCGGCCCATGAGATCCCCACGCGTCCTGCCCGTCGTCTTATTGGCCGCCGCGATGCTTTCGGCCGCCGTCCATGCCGAGGTCGGCAAACCCCAAGAGGTGGCGCCCGGCGTATGGTTCCATGAAGGCGACGTCGCCCGACGCGGCCATTGCAACAACGGCTGGATCATCTTCCGCGACCAGGTGCTGGTGGTGGACGCGAATTTCCCCTCGGGCGCGCAGGACGTGCTGCCCAAGCTCCGTGCGCTCACCGACAAGCCGATCGCCTTCGTCTTCGACACGCATCACCACGGCGACCACGCCTACGGCAACCAGGTGTGGGCCGAGGCCGGCGCGACCATCGTCGCCCACGAGGGCGTGCTCGCCGAGATGAAGCGGCTCGAGACCGGGGCCTTCGGTGGCGCGCCCGGGCGCTGGGAGGGCACCGCCAAGGACCGCCCGGACGTCGCCAAGTCGAAGCTCCGTCCGCCCACGTTGCTCTTCCCGAACCAGCTCGTGTTCGACGACGGCGGATTGCGCGTCGAGCTCCACCACTTCGGCGTCGCGCACACCCGCGGCGACGGCTTCGCGTGGCTGCCCGCCGAACGCGTCCTCTTCACCGGCGACGCCTGCGTGAACGGCCCCTACAACTTCATGGGCGACGGCGACACCGGCGAATGGGTGAAGACCTTGGAGACCGCCCGCGCCCTGAATCCGAAGTTCGTCTGCCCGGGCCACGGTCTCATGGGCGGGCCGGAGATCCTGGACAACCAGATCGCGTTCATCCGCGCGCTGCGGACCGAGGTGAAGAAGCTCACCGACGCCGGCAAGACCCCTGTGGAGGCCAAGGCCGCGGTGGACACCATCAAAGCAGCGATCCAGAAGGACGAACGCATCGCGAACTACGTCGGCGGCATGTTCGCCACGCAGGTGGAGAAGGTGTTCGTCGAGTTCGGTGGCAAGCCCTTCGAGTCCGCGCTCCGGCTCTCTCCCGAGTCCAAGGAGTCGCTCCGTGCCCGCGCCGCCGGCAAGCCGGACCGTTTCGCGGTCTTCGCCAAAGGCCGCTGAGGACGGTGCCGCCACGCCGACGAGGGCGTCCGCGCTCCACGCGCCTACTTGCCTCGCCCGCGGGCCTCGGCACACTGCCCGCGTGTCACCTGCCCGCCGCATCCTGGCCCTTTTGCCTTTTGCCTTTTGCCTTCTTCCCGCCCGTGCCGCCGACATCGGCGCGGTGAAGGACGCCGGTGCCGGCACCAACGGCTTCCGTCCGCTCGTCGCCGCCGACCGCACCGCCGTGCCGTTGCTCGCGCCGGCCAGCAACGAGGGCGAGGCGCGCATCAAGCAGTTCAAGCTGCTACCCGGCATGAAGGTCGAGCTCTGGGCCGCCGAGCCGATGCTCGCGAACCCGGTCGCCTTCTCCGTCGACGAGCTCGGCCGCGTGTGGACCAGCGAGACGTACCGCTACCGCTCCAGCGTGCTCGATATCCGGCACTACATGTTCATGCTCGAGGACGACTTGGCGTCGCGCAGCCTCGATGACCGGCTGAAGCAGATCCGGAAGTGGTTCGGGCCCGAAGGCGAGAAGGCGCTGAGCCAGGAGACCGAGGTCATCCGCATGGTCGAGGACACCGACCACGATGGAAAAGCCGACAAGTCGACCGTCATCGCCGACGGCCTGAACTCGCCGCTCGACGGCATCGCCAGCGGCATCCTCGTCCGGCGCGGACAGGTCTGGTTCACCGATATCCCGAGCGTGTGGAAGTTCTCGCCGCAGGTGGGCGGTCAGCTGGACAAGCCGGTGTCCGTCGCGACGGCCGCGAACCCGGCGGCCCGCTTGGCCTCCTCGCCGCGGATGCACACGAACTACACCGCCGAGGCGCTGCTCACGGGATTCGGCATCCGGTTCAGCTTCACCGGCCACGACCTGCACGGGCTGAAGTTCGGTCCGGACGGGCGGCTCTACTTCTCCTGCGGCGACCGCGGCACGCATGTCGTCACCAAGGAAGGCAACGTCATCGACCTCCCGGACGAGGGCGCGGTGTTCCGCTGCGAACCGGACGGCTCGAAGATGGAGGTCTTCGCCCGCGGCCTGCGCAATCCGCAGGAACTGGCCTTCGACGAGCACGGCGATCTTTTCACCGGCGACAACGATTCCGACCAGGGCGACCGCGAGCGCTGGGAACAGGTCGTCGAGGGCGGCGACTACGGCTGGCGCGTCGGCTACCAGCACGCGCCGCTCGGCAACGCCGGGCCTTGGAACATGGAACGCCTCTGGGTGCCGCATTTCGAAGGACAGGCCGCCTACATCATCCCTCCGATCGCGAACATCGCCGACGGCCCGAGCGGATTGGTGCACAACTACGGCACCGGATTGCCCGCGTCGCTCGACCACCGGTTCCTGCTCGCCGACTTCAAGGGCACCAGCTCCAAGAGCGGCATCTACTCGCTGCTGAACCGTCCGAAAGGCGCCGGCTTCGAGCTGGTCGCGCACGACCAGTTCCTCTGGAACACGCTCGTGCCCGACGTCGATATCGGTCCCGACGGCGCGGTGTGGTTCGCCGATTGGCACGAAGGCTGGCCCAAGAGCAACAAAGGCCGGATCTACCGCGCCTATTTCCCCGAGGCCATCGCCGACCCGGTGGTGAAAGAGACCGCGAAGATGCTCGCCGAAGGCATGGAGAAGCGGCCCGACGACGAGCTGTTCCGGTTGCTCGCGCACCGCGACATGCGCGTGCGGCAGGAGGCGCAGTTCGAGCTGGCCGCGCGCGGACCAAAGATGTTCCCGGGTCTGGA
>JANNAJ010000089.1:0-4351 GCA_031384285.1 Verrucomicrobiota bacterium | reverse complement strand
ACGGGCGTGAGGCCGAGCGCGCTGATGTTCGACACGCAGTTGCGCGCGGCGTCGGTGTTGCCTCGGCGCGGCGAATGGACGAGATAGGCCCCGAGGCTGTCGGGCGAGATGAGACCCGGGCGTTCGCCCAGCAGCATCAGCGCGAGCCGCGCCCCGATCCGTTCGCCGACGTGGTCCTCGATCGCGACGCGGCCGCGACGCACGAGGCAGACCGGCGCCAGACACCACCCTTCGCGGCGGAGCGCCGGAACGAGCTCCGCAACGACCGAGGCGGCATGGGTCTCCGCGGCGAGCGTGGAAAGACCTTCGCTCACGCAGATGACGAGGTCGGGCTTGTCCTGTTCGTGCGGCTTCCCGGGCGGATGGGAGGACCCCGTCTCCTGGGAGCGCGGACTTTCCAGTTCGCACGTCACAGATCTCATCCAAGCGTCCAGACGCTCCACCGACGTTTCGTGCAACCGCCGGCCGAGGTCGGGACGCAGCAGGAACTCGTCGAGGTCGCGGGCCGCGCTGGCCAGGCTCAGGACTTCCAGGCCGGAAGCCGCGGCAAGATCCGCGGCCAGCTTCTCCTCGTCGAGCGGCCGCAGCAGGGCGTCGCGGGCGCGGGCATGGGCCAAGCGGAACTCCAGCAGCGCACCGGTCGGCATGCTGCCACCGGCGCGGCCCAGTGCGATACGGGCAGGTGTGAACCGTCGCAACGGATGCCAAGCAGCGGGCTGGACTGCGGTCTCCATGGCTAGGAAGGCAAGGTCAGGACGGGCTCCCGTCGCCCGTCGCGCGCAGGCCGACGAGGAGTCCCGCCATGTCGAGCGCGGTGCGGGCGGCCTCGGTGCCGCGGTTCGTCTCCGGGGCGAGACAACGGGCATCGGCCTGCGCGACGGTGGCGACGGTGAGCACCTCGTGGATCATCGGGACGCCCGTCTCGACCGCGATATGCATCAACGCGTCGGTGACGGCCTCGCCGATATGCTGCGCGTGGGTCGTCTCGCCTTGCCAGAGCAGCCCGAGGCAGACCACGCCGAGGGGGCGGTCGACGGAACGGCGGGCGACGACCGCCGCGGCGACCGGGATCTCGAACGCGCCGGGCACGCGGACGACCTCGACCTCGGCCTTGGCGGCGACGAACTCGGCTTTGGCGGCGCGGACCATGCCGTCGACGTGCTTGGCGTTGTAGCGCGAGGCGACGATGACAAAGCGGCCGCCGGTGGCGGGCTTGCGGGCGGACTTCCGGTGGGCGCGAAGCATGGGCGGAGCTTCCTTCCGGGACGCCGGGATGGCAGCAAGAATCCTGCGTTCCGGAGAAGCCGTCGGAGCGGGCGGTGCAACTCCGAAGCTCCCGAGGCCCGCGCTCTGCCAACGCCTCGCTCCACCGCGGGCCCGGGCTCAGGCCGGGATTCCAGGCAAAACCGTCTGCCCACTTCGGAGGGGACTGGAGAAGCCCTGCCGGCGGCGACTTCGAGCCGTCACCTTGACACACCGGATTCACTGGCCAAGGTGAAGTACCCATCCGCCATGCGCTCGCACATCACCCCGATTCTTTCGCCCGCGCCGAGGGCGTGTGCCCGCGGCTGGGGAGCGTGGCATCGGCGCTGGGCGGCTTGCGCCGGGTTGGTGTTGTGCGTGTGGTCGGGCTTCGGGCTCGCGGCGCAGGGGTTGTTCGACGCACGCAATTCTTTCACTAGCCAGATTTTTCAAGCCGATGGACTCCTATTAAAAGTGGTACATGGTCGAGTTGAGATTCTCTACCAAGGTGTCGTGTTGAACACAGGAGCAAACACGCTGGTGTCGGGTGGGGAGTTTTCCTTCGGCAATTTGACCATTCCTGATGCTGGCCCAGGCGAAACGGTGACTGTCACGGTTCGAGCTTGGGATGTTACCCTCGGAACGACCTACGAGGCCGGGAATGCTGCCATATTTGGCCCCAGTTTTAGCTCCCATGAATTCCCGGTCGTGCTCGGCACCGAAGCCTTGCCGGGCAAGTTGAATCATTTCAAAGGGCTGACCCTCGGGCGGCCTTGCTTTGGCACTACCGTGCCACCTCCGCGTTATTTCGACGTCCAAGAGGGACAGCCGGTTTATTATGCTTGGCCATGGGAAATAATTCAGGGATTCCCTCCGGTCATCCACCCCCCGAACGCTGCCTACAATCAGCGTCCTGGCTTTCCCGTCACCGGCTATCCGAAAGGACTAGTCTTGGGGGCGTTGGCTTACGTCAGCAATCGGCTGGCCTATGTTCCACTGCCGCGGACTTACGGCACCGACGCTGTCTATTATCAGGTGGATGGCACTGGTTGCTTCGGGACAGGAATCGGAACCGCGGTTGTGTTCCTCGACATCCAGCCTTCGCCCGCCCGCCTCAAGCCGACGCTCTTCATCGCGTCCGGCAAGCCCGGTCTGTTCGCCCTCGACGGTCACCGCTACCGCATCGAGAAGTCGGCCGACTTGTCGGCGTGGGCGTCGGCCGGCGAGGTGACGGGCAATTTCTCAGAGGTGGACCTCTCGCCCTTCCTCTCGCCCGGAGACCGCGCCCAGTTCGTCCGCGCCACCGAGATCCTCAAGCCGTGACCCGGTAGGCGGGGTTACGGTCCCGTCCGACGTCGCGAAAAACGTTGCTGACCGGGCATTCGGATCCGGGGCAGGGTGCCGTCCCGTCCATGAAACGCTTCCTTCTCTCCGTCCTGGTGGCCGCGTCGTCCTTGCTCGCGGCCGATCTCAGCTCGTTCAACGGCACCTGGGTCATCAAATCCGCCGAGATGAACGGTGCCGACGTGTCGGGCGCCGGTTTCGACTCCATCGTGATGACGCTCGCGGACGGCTGGTATGTGTTCGAGAACGGCGGCGAGACAGCCAAGGGCAAGTTCACCGTGGACTTCACCAAGTCGCCGGCGACGATGGATTCGACGGAGACGGCGGGCCAGAACGTCGGCCGCAGCCTGGCCTCCATCGTCGAGCTGACCGCGGACGGCTGGCGCGCGAACTACGCGTTCCAAGGAGGCCGGCCGACCGAGTTCAAGACGAGCCAGGACAGCGGATTCGTCCTCACCACCTACAAGCGCAAGCCCGGCACCGAGCCCGCGGTGAAGCCGCTCCGGGCGCTGCTGATCGCGGGCGGCTGCTGCCACGACTACGGCAAGCAGAAGGACCTGCTGAAGGCGGGGCTCGAGGCCCGGGCGAACGTGACGGTGGACATCATCTACTCGCCCGACAGCAGCACGAAGCCGCCGCTGCCCATCCTCGGCAATCCGGATTACGCGCGGGGATACGACGTGGTCATCCACGACGAGTGCGGCTCGGACATCAGCGAGCCAGCGGTCGTCGAAGGCGTGCTGAAGCCGCACCGCGAAGGCATCGCCGGCGTGAACCTGCACTGCGCGATGCACAGCTACCGCATCGGCGACCCCAACGACCCGGCCAAGACCGGCACGCCGCACGCCTTCTGGTTCGATTATCTCGGTCTCCAATCCAGCGGCCACGGTCCGCAGAAGCCGATCGCCATCGCCTACCTCGATCCGGCCCATCCGATCACCAAGGGTCTGGGCGATTGGACCACCGTCGACGAAGAGCTCTACAACAACATCCAGGTCTGGGGCCGCGCGAAGGCGCTCGCCCGGGGCAAGCAAGCGCCCGGCGACCGGCCCGGCCAGAACGATGCCACGGTCGTGTGGGCCCACGAATACGGCCCCAAGAAGGCGCGCGTCTTTTCCACGAGCATCGGCCACAACAACGCCACGGTGGCCGATGCGCGCTATCTCGACCTCGTCGCCCGCGGCCTGCTCTGGAGCACCCGCCACCTGGATGACGACGGCCGGCCGGCCGCCGGCTACGGCCCCGGAGGAAAGTGAGCCTTCGCCCGCGGGCAGCTGAGGTCCGACGCACCGCATGAAACGGATCCTCCTCCTCGCCCTGTTGCTGATCGGCACGCTCCGGTCTTCCGCCGCCACCAACGTCTGGTTCTCCCCGACCGGCACCGGGGACGGGGCCACCGCCGAAAGGGCCCGCCGCTGGGATGTCCTTTTCGTCAGCCGGGTGCTGTTGAGCAGCCGCCCGGGGACCGACCCGGACGTGACGCTGCATTTCCTGCCCGGCGAGTATCTCACCGAGCCGGTGAACACGGCGGCCACGAAGCCGAGCCCGTTCCGTCTGGCGATGATCGGCCACGGAGCGCGCCCCGAGGATGTCGTGCTGAAGCTCAAGCCGAACTATCCGATGGGGAGCGATCCGCACGGCTATCAATACGTGTCCGTCGTGGACCTGGCGCGGAACCAGGAGTATCTGCGCCGGTTCGTCGCGGAGAACATGACGTTCGACGGCAACTGGGACGCGCAGACCGACCACAACCCCGCCGCGACCG
>JANNAJ010000070.1:0-4300 GCA_031384285.1 Verrucomicrobiota bacterium | reverse complement strand
CTCGGCGGCGATGGCAGCGGCCTCGCCGAGGCTGCCGGCCATGATGGACCAGTAGCCGCCGATGACTTCCTTGGTCTCGCCGAACGGGCCGTCGATGACGATGCCGTCCTTCGAGACGACGGCGATCCCGGTGGCCAACCGCGAGCCGGGCTTGAAGCGGCCGGAGCCGACGTTCCTCTCGTACCACTCGTAGAACTTCGCGATGGCGGCCTCGATGTCCTCCGGCGAGGCCGTCGCGTCCCATTTGCCGCGGGAGAGGACGAGGTGCTCGTGCATCTTCGCTGGGGCTTCCATCGTGTCAGGTGAGATCGTGACGCGTCTTCACTCCCGTCACTTGGCCGGAGCAGCGCCGACCACTTTGGCGAGATCCGCGAGACCCTGCTCGAACTGCGTGCCGCACATCTTGTCCATGTCGATGAACAGACTGCAGGCCTTGCCCATGAAACCGTTCTCCCCGTACATCGCCCAGATCACGACCGTCTTGCCGCCCTCGGGCTTGAACGTGAAATCCACCGTGCTCGTGCCGGTCATCGGACGGATCCAATCCATCCGCTGGCGGACCAGCTCGCCGGGGCGGCTCTCGATGATGGTCGACGAGCCCGCTCCGATGTCGCGGTTCCCTTCCCAGCTGCACTTCGAGCCGACACCGGACGGCGGACCACTGAAGGTGTTCTTCACCGCCGGGTCCATTTTCAGGAACGGGTTCCAGACGGCGAACTTGCGGTGGTCGTCCACCTGCGCGTGCAGCACGGCCGCCGGAGCCCCGATGGTGGCGCTCCGCTCGACGCGGAAGGTGGCCGGACGCATCCAGACGAAGAGGATGAAGGCGATGACGACGAGCGCGACGGCGGCAAGGATCTTGATGACCATATGAGGAATCGTGGGGGACCGGTTCTGCGGAGTCAGGGCTCACGCCGGCACGTTGACCATCCAACCCAGGCCGAAACGGTCCTCGACCATGCCGAAGCGCAGGGACCAGAAGGTCTTCGCCAGCGCCATGCGCACCTTTCCGCCGTCGGCCAGCGCGGCGAACACCCGTTCGGCCTCGGCCTCGCTGGCGACCGATAGCGAGAGCGAGAAGCCCTGGAAACCCGGCGCCTCGGCAGAACAACCGTCCGCAGCCATCAACGTGGTCTCGCCGACGCGGACCTCGGCGTGCATGACCCTCTCCTCGAAACCCGGCGCCAACCTGCCCGGCGGCGGCGGTTCAGGGCTGTCCTTGAAGCGCATCAGCACCAGCACTTCGGCGCCGATCGCGCCGCGATAGAACCCGAGGGCTTCATCACAACGGCCGTTGAAGAAGAGGTAGGGCTGGATGATGCGTCGACTCTGGGGTGTGCTCATGGCGGGTTCTGAGGTGTTTCGTCCGTCTTTCATCCAAGACGACGAACGGAGGAATCCGGAAAGGACACGACAGGGGGGGATTCTTCCGGCGCACCGGCGGCACCGCCAAGCTCAGGGTCAGTTCGCCAGACCGGTGAAGGCCTTGCGCCCGCACACGAGGAGATACGCGGCCAAGGCGGCGATGATGAGCAGCGGTGGCGCGAAGAGACCTTCGCCCTTCATGACGAACGCGTGGTAGGCCAGGATGTTCACGATGATCGGTCCGAGCACGAGCAGGCCGAAGTTCCGCGTGCGGGGCACCGCCACCAACAGGCCGCCGACGACCTCGAGCACCTTCACGAAAGTCATATAGCCGGTCGGCCCGAAGGCGGCCATGAAGTGGGCGGCCGGACTGCCCTCGGGCAGCGGTGGCATCGGCGCGAGCTTCAACAGGACGACCAGGCCCGAGGCGACGAACAAAAAGCCGAGCAACGCGCCGGCGACGGTGGGGAGATGTTTCACGAGCGGATTTCAAAGCTTCGCCGCCACCGCCGCAAGCTGATCCGTGGCGACGCCCCAGCCTTGGTGGAAGCCCATCCCCTCGTGCGCTTCGCGGTCCGCGACGGTCCAGTGCCGCACGCTCGCCAGGTACCGGGTGCGTCCGTCGCCGAGGTCGTCGAAGGTGAGCACGACGGTCATGAACGGCTTTCCCGAAGGCTCCCAATCGCCGTCATACGCATCGGTGAAGACGAGCCGGCGACCCGGGACCACCTCGAGATACACGCCACGGTGCTCCATTTCCACCCCGTCCGGTCCACGCATGACGACGAAGTTCGTGCCGCCCGGCCGGACGTCGAGCTCGGCCCGGACCGTCACGTAGGGAGGAGGGGTGAACCACCGGACCAAGAGTTCCGGTTCGGTCCACGCGCGGAACAGCTTCGCGGCCGGCACGTCGATGTCGCGTTCCAGCCGCAGTCCACGTTCGCCCTGTTCTTCGGTCGTCTCGGTCTTCATATCGTCCCGGATGCGGTCATCGTCCTCTCCATGGGACCGGGCCCGACCACGGTCCCCTGCCCTTTCCACCCGGAGAGACGACGAACGGAGGCTTCGGCCGAGGACATGGCCTGAACGATCTATGATAAGATCGGCCGGCGGGATCGGTGAGCCGTCCTTCGCGGTCCGGTCAACGCGTCCAGCAATGGACGGTGACCAGCGTGTTCACCGGCATGACGACCGGCACGTCCAGCACGGCCGAGCCGGCGGCGGTGTTGTCCACCTCGGCGTCCACGGTCACGCGCTCGCCGGTGTCGGGCGTGAGCGTGATCCGGATGGGCACGAGGCGGCCGAAGTCGCTGGCTTGGATCTTGACGGTGCGGTTCGGAGTGGAGCCGAACGGCAGGATGAAGGTGGCCGGGTTGCCGCCGACCGGGACGGCGTTGCCGGCGACCTCGATGGTGTCGAGCCGCGGCACCACAGGCGGAAAGGACAGCAGATTGCCGCCCACGGTGGTCTGGGCATTGTCCCGGAAGACCAGTTGCAGGCTGGCCCGGTCAATCGTGTCCACGCGGATGCGCCCGTTCCCGCCGTTGGGGCCGCCTAGGACTTGGATCTGGCCCGTCCCCTCGACCTTGAACGCGACGAGGCGGATCGCGCCGCCGCTACCACTGTGCTGGCCGCAGCCACCCGAGCCGCCGCCGCCATTCGCCACAATCGCTCCCGCGACCGCGATGCGGGTGTTGGCCGAGATGAGGATCGCGCCGCCGCCGCCGCCGCCGCCAAAGCCAGGCTGGCCGGCCAGGCCCCCGCCACCAGAGCCGCCCACCATCGGGATCAAGAGCGAGCCACCGTAGGTCGGACCGCTGCGCGATTGATTTTGCCGGCTGCCGTAGGATCCGCTGCCGACGCCGTTCGCCGAGTTGGGATCACAGTTGCCGACGCCGCCCTTGCCACCGCCGGGACCGTAGCCATCGCCCGGCGGCACTTCGGCTCCGAAGCCCGGCCGCCCACCGTCAAAGCCGCCCGGCCCTCCCAAGCCACCGCTGTTGTTGGGGCTGGCCCCGCCGCTCACGTCGATGGTGCCGTCCACCACCACGGCGCCCTGCGAGAGGATGGACACGGGCGTGTTGCGCGCGTTGCGGGTGAAGTTGAGCCGCACCCCGGAGTTCACCTTGAGGCTCTTGTAGTGGAGCTTGCCGTCCGGCGGCAGCGGCAAGGTGGTGTTCGCATCGATGACGACATCGCCGAGCGTGCCATCGCTGCCGGCGTCGAAACCTTGGGCGTGCAGCGCGAGGGTACCGCCCGCGAGCGCCGCGGCCAGCAGCGCGAGGTGGATGTGGAGTGGTGTCTTCATGGTCTTGACGGGTCGGAGGTTTGTGGTTTGCGAAAGTGGAAGGGCCGGTGGGATCGAGTGGGCGTGCGGAGTCGCGGCACAGAGTTGCGCCCGGCGCTTCATCAGCCGCCCCCCTCTGTGTCCGTCCATGTCCATCTGTGGTTTCACCCCGGAATTTTTCAGTTCGCTCATGGAACTTGTCGCACGCGGTAGAAGGCCGCCGCCTGCGCGGTCTCACAGCGCGCGCGGAAGCCGCCGTCCACCACCGAGAACGATTCCGGCGGCACGGGTGTCCATCCCAGCAGGTCGGCGCTGATCTCGATGACGTAGCGGGCCTCCGGTGGGCCTTGCCACTCCAGCAGCACGAGCCAACGCGGCGCGCTGGCCAACTGCGGTCCTCCGCGGTCCACCGCAGGCGGCAGTTGCACCTCCACCAGACGCAACGCCAGCGGGACCGCGCCGCCACCGGAAGTTCCGCCAGCCGGACTGGCTCCGCCGGCCGGTGAACTGCCGATGCTGTCGGGGCCGGCCGGCGCGACTTCGAGCCGCAGCAAGACCTCCGGGAACGACACGGTGAAGCCGCTGCCGTTGAGCGCGGTCGCCGGGGTCACCGGCAACACCATCGCGACCTCCGGGAACGACACCGTG
>JANNAJ010000056.1:0-16754 GCA_031384285.1 Verrucomicrobiota bacterium | reverse complement strand
GCCGACGCCGGGATCGCGGGGGGAACCCGGCCAGACATGGAACTCAGGCGGGATGATGCGCGTCCTCAGCCCGGGACCTCCCACCTTGCCGTACTGGAGCTCGTTCCACTTCCCGGTGGTGAACTCGTACGTGCCCTCGCTGCCGTTGATCTCCACGTAATCCAGGCTGCGCCACGACTCGTTGCGGCCGCTCGCGAGCTTCGAGCTCTCCAGCACGCCGCTCGCGCCGTTGCGGAACTCCGCGAGGATGGCCACCCAGTCATCGGTGTCGTTCGGCGCGCCGCCGCGGACGGGCGTGAGGTTCATCAGGTTCGCGACGAGCCGCTTCATCGGGCCGACGAGCTGGAGCGCGAAGTCGATCCGATGGCTGAGCATGTCGCCGATCTCACCGGTGCCGGCGAGCTTCTTGACCTGGCGCCAACCGAGGTTGCGCGTGCCCCAGTCCTGCAGCCGGCACGAGCGGAAATGATACGGCGTGCCCATCTCGCCCTGCGCGACCAGATACCGCAGATAACGCATCGCGGGCACGAACTGGTAGGTGAAGGCCGTCATGTGCCGGACCCCCGCCCGGTCGGCTTCCTCGGCCATGCGGCGGGCCGAAGCGGCATCCAGGGCGATCGGCTTCTCGCAGAGGATGTGCTTGCCGGCGCGCGCCGCGGCGATGGCGATGTCCGGATGGAGGAAGTTCGGCGTCGCGATGATGACGGCATCGACGTCGTCGCGGGTGACGACCTCTTCCCACTTCGTCGAGGCGACCGGAGCCCCGGTCTGCTGGCGGGCCGTCTCCAAGGTCGCCGTGTTGGCATCGCACAGGGCGTGGACCTTCACGTCCTTGCAGAGGGCGAGTCCCGGGAGATGGTTCTGGAGGGAGATCCCGCCGGTTCCGACGATGGCGACATTCAGCGTGCTCATGAGGTGCGTCGAGGCTACGAGCGCGCCGGTCCGCCGCACAAGCGCGGCCATCGACCTCTGCGCCCCGACCCCGGGGCCGCCCCGGGACCGGTCAGCGTTTGTCGGGCCGCCGGATCTCGATGCTCCAACCGGGACCGCTCGCCACTCCGTGCTTCGCCGCGAAGTTGCGCTGGTTCAGGGCGACCGCGACCTCAAGAAGGCTGTCCACGTACAACACCGGTCCACCCGGTGCCGCCGCACCGAAGGTCGCTCCGTATGGCATCGTGCCGGACCAGATGTTGGTGCCGGAGCACCGCACGGGGACGGCGAACGTCTCGCCGAAACGGGGCGAGAGCAGGGTGAAGAGTTTCTTCGGGATGTCCGACCAGACGTTGCCGTACTGCACGTCGAGCACCGGGATGTTGCCGCGCAGGACGCCGTCCGAAAGCACCGCGGGTTGATATGCCAGCCGGACGACGTCCTTGAACGCCAGCTTCCCTGCGGCGAGCCGTGCGCCGACGTACGCGAACAGATCGCGTCCGTGGAACGTATAGCTCTCCTCGGAGCCCTTGAGCCGCTGCTTCGCCGCACAGATGACGCGGACCTCGGCCAGACCGGGGGACACGGCGAGGAAAGTGAGCGCTCCGTTGTCGGGCGTGACGATGTAACGTCCGTCGCACGTCTTCGCCACCACCGCGCGCCGATGCGTGCCGACCCCGGGATCGACCACGTTGACGAACACGGTCCCGGCCGGCCAATACGAGGTGGTCTGCTTCAACCGGAACGCGGCTTCCCAGATGTTGTACGCCGGGATCTCGTGGGTGAGGTCGAACTGCGGCAGGCGCGGGTCCACGCCGTGGGCGACGCCTCTCATCGCGGACACCGCGCCGTCCTTGAGGCCGAAGTCCGTCTGGAAGACCAGCGCCGCGCCGTCGGCCGCGAAAGCCACGGCGGACAGGAGCAGGACGAGAAGGGCGACGCAGGACGGGTTCGGGCGATTCATCGCGCGCGGGATCATGGCCCGGCGCCACGGTCCGGGTAATTCTCCAGCGGCCGTCACGTCTCCATCAACGGCGAGAGATTACCGTTGCGCGCTGCCATCGCGGAGAGCCGGGGGTCGAGCGAGAGAGCCCGGTGGAGCGAACCGCGGGCATGCTGGTCTTCGCCGAGCATCGCTTGGTAGCAGGCGAGGTGGAAGTTCCACAAAGCATGGTCACGGGCCGAGGCCGGCGCCGCCAGCAACGCGTCCCGGCAATCGGTGATGCGACCCAGCTCGTAAAGGCAACATCCCCAAGCGATGAACGGCTCGGCGCGCGCCCCATCGGCACGACACAGTTCGGCGTGCGTCACGGCCGCTTCTTCCCAGCGCCCGAGCTGGACGAGCAGCACCGCACGAAGTTCCAGCGTGGGCAGTTCGCAGCGGCGGGCCGGATCGACCGTCCCGAGCTCCCGCAGCGCCTCTTCCGGCATGCCCAACTCGTGGTAGCCGATGGCGCTCTGGAGGACACGGTTCCAAGCTAGCATCTGGGCTCAACCTGCCATCGTTCGGCGCGAGGACAACCAGGCCTGGTGGAAGGGCCCGGAGGGTTCGGCCGGGCGGATCACTTCACCGGGAGCACCAGCACCTTCAGCTCGGAATGCGCGGTCGTCGCACGGTGGACCCGCTGGGTCGCCTTCTGGAAATCGCCGGGTTTCGCGTAGGCGATGTTGGGAACGAACGTCTGGGGATTCCGCTCAACCAACGGGAACCAGGTGCTCTGCACCTGGACCATGATACGGTGCCCCCGGCGGAAGGTGTGGAGGATGTCGGGCATCGTGAACTCCACCTTCGCGACCTTGCCCGGCACCATCGGCACCGCCTTCTCGAATCCGTCGCGGAACCTCGACCGCATCACGTCGCCGCGGACCAGCTGTTGGTAACCGCCCATCACGATGTGGGCCGGGTTCGGGTCCGGCGCCGGGAAATCAGGATCGTAGACATCGATGAGCTTCACGACCCAATCGGCGTCGGTGCCGGACGTCGAGACGTTCAGGACGACGGACAAAGGTCCGGCCAAGGTCAGGTCTTCCTCGAGCGGCTCGGTCTGGTAGACCAGCACGTCCGGCCTCGACGCGGCGAAGCGTTGGTCATGGGTCGGATACCCGCGCGGATAGTCGGTGGTGACCTCCATCGTGAATGGAACCGGTCTGGCCGGATCGCTCACGTATTCGTCGAAGGCTTCGGCACCCTCGGTCGGCACCGAGAAGCCGAGCTTGCCGTCGGCTTGGAAGTAGAGGGTCCTGGGCGCGACGGTCTTCGGCGGCCACGCGTCGAAGCGCCGCCAGCGTTGCGTTCCGGTCTCGAACATCTGCGCCTCGGACTGGGTGTGGTTCGTGTCCCCCTTGAGATGACGGCGGAAGAACGGCAGCTCGATCTTCTCCTGATAGTACGCCGAGGTCTTCGCGTGGAACGAGATGTCCCCGAGCTTGTCGCCGTCCCGCTTGCCCCAATCGCCGTGAGCCCACGGGCCCATGACGAGGATGTTCGTTATGCCCGGGTTCTGGCGTTCCGCCGACCGATAGGTCTCGAGCGCACCGAACAGGTCTTCGCCGTCATACCAGCCGCCGACCGTCATCACGGCGCAATGGATATCCTTGAGATGCGGCCGCACATCGCGGGCCTTCCAGAACGAGTCGTAGTCCGGATGGGCCAAGAACTCCGTCCATGCGGGGAAGGCCTTTTTGAACAGTACGTCGGATTCGCCGAGCGCCCCCATCCGGCGGTAGAAATCATAACCGTCGGGCGTCGGGAAGACGAAGTGCCGTCCGCCGTCATGCAGCGGGTCATCGGACTTCTGTTCGAACCAGTAGAAGAACCCGAGGTTCTGGGAGAGGAAGAACGCGCCGTTGTGGTGCAGGTCGTCGCCCATGAACCAATCAGCTATCGGCGCCTGCGGCGAGGCGGCCTTGAGCGCGGGATGCGATCCGATCATCCCCATCGACGTGTAGAACCCGGGATAGGAGATCCCGAGCATCCCGACGTTGCCGTTGTTCCGCGGCACGTTCGTCACCAACCATTCGATGGTGTCCCACGCATCCGTGCTCTCGTCGGTGTCCTTCGGGCCCTTGCCCTCGATGAACGGGCGGACATGCTGGAAGATCCCTTCCGAGGCGTGGCGCCCGCGGACGTCCTGTGCCGCGAGGATGAACCCGTCCTTCGCCAGGGTCTCGAACGATCCGCTCGGGTCGCTGTAACGATCAGCACCATAAGGTTTCAGGGCATAGGGAGTGCGCGTGAGGAGGACCGGGAAGTTCGTTGATTCGTCCTTCGGCACGAAGACCCGCGTGAAGAGCTTCACGCCGTCGCGCATCGGGATGCGGTGCTCGTGCTTGGTGTAGTGCCCAGAGAGCCAAGCCGCCGTCGCATCCACCTTCTTGTCCTCGGCGACCACGGGGGACACGGCGGCGAACGCGACCAAGACGCATCGCCGTAAGAGCAGGGAAAGCGACATCGGCAAGGTTTCGACGGGAAGCCCGGGAACCGCAAGCGGAACCCGGGCCCGACCAGCGACTCCACACCGTGGCGGAGGGATCTATGTCCATCCGGCACGGACCCTGGCTATCGCCCGAACTTTCTGAGATCAGGCAGGCCCCTTGGCGCCCGTCGAGGCCGGCTGGGCCTTGGTTTTTCCCTTGTAGTGGGAAGCATAGTAGCGGTTCTGATAATAATGATAACTGTAGTAATAGCTATCCTTGCCTTCGAAGTCGATGTCGTTGAGGACGACGCCGATCAGGTTGATGCCGGCATCCTGGACGCGTTGGACCGAGCGGCGCGCATGTTCGCGGCGGATCTTGTTAAACTTGGTCACGAACATGATGCCGTCGCACATCGCGCCAACCACGAGAGGATCGGCCACCGCCGAAACCGGAGGGCAATCGAGGATGACGCGATCGTAGCGGGCCGAGGCCTCCTCAAGGAAATCCAGCATCCGCTTGGAGCTGACCAACTCGGAAGGGTTGGTCGGCATGGCACCGCAGCAGACGACATCCAGATTGGGCACCTCGGTCGGGATCACGATCTCCTCGATCGTCCGGTCCCGACTCGAGAGATAGGCGCTCAGCCCCACCTGGCTCTTCAGCTGGAACGCCTTGTGGATCGACGGCCGACGAAGGTCGGCGTCGACCAACAGGGTCTTCAGCCCGGTCTGCGCGGTCACGATCGCGAAATTGGACGCGACCAGCGATTTCCCTTCGGAAGGAATCGTGCTCGTGACGACGATGGTGCGGAGTTTGTCCGCATTCCGCACGAGCGAGACCGCTGCCCGGAGGGTCCGGAAGCCTTCCGCAGCGCTGGATGTCGGATGGATGTGGGCTTGAAGATCGCGTTCGACGACGCTGGTCGACTTGATGTTCGGGATGTAGCCCAGAAGGGACTGCCGGAGGTAGTTCTCAACGTCCTCCTGGCTCTTGATCGAGTCGTCGAGGAAGTTCGTGAAGAAAGCCAGCATCAACGCCACCACGAGCCCGCCGAAAACGCTCCCGGCCAGGATCAACTGCTTGTTCGGTTTGACCGGCTTGAGCGGGGTGGTCGCCTTGTCGACCACGAACATGGTCTGCTGTGTGTCCTTCGAGACCAAATCGTACTCCTTCGATTTCTGGAGCACGAGCTGGTACATCATCTCAGCCCGCTCCTTCTTCCGGTTGAGCACATCGAACGTCGTCTTCGCGATGCTGAGATCGGTCATCCGCTGTTCGGCCTTCGCCAAGGCGTCCTTCGCCTGCTGCTCCTTCTGGACCTCGATGCGGGCCTGGGACTGGAGGTTTTCGAAAGCCCTTTGGGACTCTTCCTTGAGGTGCTCCTGGTCCGCGGCGATGATGCTCACCATCTCTTGGACCTTGGGATGCTTGTCCCGGTACCGGGTCCGGAAGCCTTTCAACATCGACTGGCTCTCCGCGAGTTTCAATTTGATCTGCCGCACGCTCGGGTCCTCGGTGATGATGCCGAGCTCGCTGAGGTCGTTTCCTTTGCTCATCCAAAGGGTCGCCTCTTCGAGGCGTTTCTGGACGGCGGCGACGATGGCGCTTTGGGCACCCAGCCGCTCAGCGGCGGCACGGAGCGCGGCGGCGTCGACGTTCTCCGTGGTCTGCTTCTGGTCCTCCACAAGGGAGATCATGCCGGTCTTCTGCCGATATTTCTGGAGGTTCTGGATCGCGGTCGTGAGGTCCGCCTCTTGCGCGGTCGCTTCCGTCTGCAGCATGTGGAAGCCATACATCGCCTTCAAAGTCTTTCGGTCGATGTTCTGCTGGAGGAACAGGTCGAGCAACGTGTTGGCGATGTTCTCGGCTGTCCTCGGGTTCGGATGGTGCGCCTGGACCTCGACCAACCGGGTGAGGCGTATCGGAACGATGTTGATGTCTCTCAATACAGCCGCGGCCTTGTCGACGGCCTTCTTGTAACGATCGTCTTCTTCCAAACGCAGCTTCGCGATGAGCGATTCCATCAGTGTCCGCGAGACCATGTTCTTGTACTGCGTCTGGAGATATTCTTGGTCTTTGTTGCCCATCGAGATCACGTCCTTGACCGAGAGGACGCCGGCGGTCTCGGGGTCGATCTGCAGCCGGGAGACCCCTCGGTAGATCGGGGTGGCGCGGAAGGAATACACGACACCCAGCAGGACAAAGGAGAGGAAGACGGCGATGATGAGCCAGCGGCGCTCGAGGACGACATGCCAGTAATCACGAAATTGGGTCGGGTTGGCGCTTTCAGATCCCGGTTCCCGGGTCCTGGAGCTCAGATTGTCTTCCATATGATCAACGGTCAGAATGTGGATTCACCGACGTTCACGACATCTCCGTGCTCCAATATGACCTTTTTGCCGTTCTCCGCGAGCTTCTGCAGCCCGTCGTAGGAGTACTTCGTGCTCTCTCCGGTCTTGTTGTTCCGGACCTTGATGTCCTTCTTGTTGGCCAAACGTGTGAAATCTCCGGCAGCGCCTATCGCTTCGACGACATCGATCAGGTGGTCGGGCGGGATCTCGACCTTGCCCGGCCGGCCCACCTGGCCGGTGACGGTGACGTACTGGACATCGTACTGCTTCACCTCGACGCTCACCTCCGGGTTCACGAAGTAGTCTTTGTCGAGGATGTCGCGGATCTCTTTCTCGACCTCCGCCGTGGTCTTGCCACCGACCTGGATCTCTTTGACGAACGTATAGTTGATGACCCCGTCTGCGTTGACCTTCTTTTCCGCGGTCATCTCAGGCTCGTTGTACACCCTGATGAAGAGGAGGTCGTTGGGGACGATCTTCCGGGCGGTATCGGCCGCTCCCGCCCGGACAAATGTCAGAGCGGCTAGGACCATCACAATCCATAGGCTGGCCTTGGAATATGTCGTTTGGATTGTTCTCATAGTTCAAAAACCGACCGCGACACGAAGGGCGACGATATGGTTGTCGTACGGGATCAAAGGACGGAGCGAAGCATAGGCGGCGTCCCGGAAATCAAGCGAGTAGCTCTCATATTGATATGATACCGTCCCTGACAACCACAAGAATGGCTGGTAGATGATGCCCGCCCCGATGGTCAAAGTCCTGTCGGATCGCCCGGCGTTGCCCAATACCCCCTTGTAGGTGGCATTCCCGAGGCGGTCGAAGACGACCTGCCCGCTGGCATCCGTCGCCAGGACCGGCAAGGTCGTCGGGATATCCCCGTAATCGGAGCTGTTGAGGCTGGCGGTCCCTTGGATCGACCACTTGCCGCTGTTGCCGACAACCTGCATGGCCGTGATGCCCACAGAATCGTAGGTGAGCGCTTGCGAATTGACCTGCGCAGAGACGTCGGTTCGGCGGCTGTAGTTGAGCGCGATCTGGGTCTTGGGGCGCGGCACGTATGTCACGCTGGCCTCGACCGCCGGGGTCCCGGCACCCGAGGAATTGCTTGCCCCTGCGAAATCTCGCGTCTCGTATCCGACTTTGACCGTCCCCGTGATCTTCGCCGTGAATTCGCCTCGGAGGCCTACATAGCCTCCATAGAACGTCGAATGGGGGCCTTTGGACTGGGTTGCGATGTTGGGGTTAACCGCTGTCTGTCCATAGTGACCTTCCGAGAACAAGGCCACCTTCCCGGTCATCTTGTAGCTGGTGCCCATCGAACCTCTCCAGGTGTTGTAGTCGAGCAGCGGGGTCCCCTGTTGGTAATCGGTCTCGCTGTTGGAAGCATTGATGTAGATATCGGTCTTCCCGCTCGAATCGTAGGTCAACTTGTAATCGTCCGACCAGATCCGTCGCTTGATCAATGTCCCGCCCGAGGTGCCCACGAACTGGGACCCCCCCAAGAAGCTGGACAGGTAATCCAGCTGGGTTTTCCCTGAAAGCTTGAGGCGGCTGCGCTCCAGTTCGGCCCGGAACCGGATGTGCTCCTGTGAGGTGTCGGCTTCGGAGTGGTCGAGGTTGGCGACCTGGTCGTGGACCACCTCGAGCGAAAGCAGATTCGCGCCGCCTGCACCAAAGTCGATCCGCGCCCCGGGGCTAAGCGTGGTGACGAGGTCGCTCTCTTGCCGGCGGATCACCAGATTGTTCGTCGTGGCAGGTCCAAGAACAGGAGTCCCGGCCAAGTCGAACCCCAGCAGCGGTCGATAGACCTGGCTCGCCGTGACGGAATTGTTCCCGAACGCCAAGTTGTCGGTGTACATCTCGGTCAGGTCGAGCTGCGGCTTGAGGCTGAACCGCCCCCAACTGAAGTTGAGGATATCCTCGGCATCCAACCCCAACGCCGGTGCCGCCGACAACACCAAGCCGGAAAACGCGGCACAGGCGCAGCGGTTGAATCCAATATCGCTCATCATGGTTGTGGTACAGATGGTCGGCTTCGTCCCGATCGTTCGGACCGCGGGCTGTCGCCGGACGCACGGTTCTCGGCAAGTCCTTGCGTCGCCCCGGTCAACAACGACACGGCCGCGCGCCGAACGTTCAAAATCCGGGGTCCATCTTGGAAAATGGCCTCGGCCAAGTAAACCCCATAAATCTTGCCAAAACATCCGCAGCGTTGCGGATCCTACGCAGCAGTTCTCGGTCCAAAGTCCCGGATCTGACTGGATGCGACATGGCCGCTCCGTCAGACAGGACACACGGCTTCTGCCACCCGACGGATCCCGCGAGAGGTGGGCCGATGCACGGATCAAATACTCGTTGTCTCCGGGTGGTCGGTCCCTAAGTTCGGTCCGCGATGACGAAAACGTTCTCGGAACTGGGATTCCCCGGCCGGCTGATCGCGGTCGAGGGCCTCGACGGTTCCGGCAAATCCACCCAGGTCCACCTCCTCCTCAAGTGGCTCGAGCAGCAGGGGTGCCGCGTCTTCTTCTCGGAATGGAACTCGTCCGCGCTCGTGAAAAGCGCGACCAGCAAGGGCAAGAAGCAGAATCTGCTCACGCCGACCACCTTCAGCCTGATACACGCCACCGATTTCGCCGACCGCTACGAGCGCCAGCTGGTGCCGCTGCTCCGGGCCGGATACGTGGTGCTCTGCGACCGATATATCTTCACCGCGTTCGCACGCGACGTCGTGCGTGGCTGTCCACCCGATTGGGTCCGCGGGCTCTACTCGTTCGCCGCGCTACCGGACCTGACGTTCTTCTTTCGTGCCGACCTCGAGGTCTCGTTGGCCCGGATCCTCGACAACCGACCTGTGCTCAAGCATCACGAGGCCGGGATGGACATGAACCTGTCATCTGACCCGTACGAGAGTTTCCGGATCTTCCAAGGCCGCATCTTCGAACAGTACCTGGCCATGAGCACCGAGTTCCGCTTCACCATCATGGACGCGAACCAACGCATCGAGGAGCAGCAGGGCCTGGTCCGCAAACTGGTCTCGGCCCGGATCGATCTGAAGCGGTTCGCGGCGAACAAACCCCGTTGACCCGCGTCATGCCCGCCAAGAATCCAAGATCGCCGCGGAGGAAAGAGATCCCGGCAGCGAACGTCATCGTCCCGCGCGTCACCGCGAAGCGCTTCCTCGGCCACGGATTGCCGGGCGAGGACGTCCACAAGCTCGCCGGGAAGCTCATCGTCGTCGAAGGCGCCGACGGCTCGGGCCGCTCGACCCAGATCTCCCAGTTGGTCCGATGGCTCGAAGGCGCCGGCCACGCGACCCTGCAGGTCGGCCTGAAGCGCTCGACTCTGGTCAGGGAAGAGCTGGAGCAGGCCCAGCAAGGGAACATCCTCTCGCGGACCACGCTCTCGCTTTTCTACGCGACCGATTTCGCCGACCAGCTCGAGAACGCCATCCTCCCCGCCCTTCGCGCGGGCTTCATCGTCCTTGCCGATCGCTACATCTACACCCTCATGGCCCGCGATCTCGTCCGAGGGGTCGATCCGGCATGGCTCCGGAACCTCTACGGCATCGCGCTCGTCCCGGACGCGGTGTTCTACCTCGACGTGGCGCCCGCGCATCTGGTCCAGCGCGTCTTCGCCAAATCGCCCGCCCTCGATTACTGGGAGAGCGGCATGGACCTGGGCTTGTCGCGCGACCTGTTCGACAGCTTCCTGAAGTACCAGGCCTTGATGCGCGAAGCGTTCAGGCAACTTCAGCGCGATTACGGCTTCCACATCGTGGACGGAGAGCGCGATCCGGTCGCGGTGAGCGATGAACTCAAGGAGAAGATCGCCGCGGTGCTGGTCGGTAAGTAGTCCGACACCGGGAACCCGTTCGGGCGATCACGGGCTGGCCGGCGATATCACCGGCCAGCCCGACGGCGGCGGCACGGCCTTGGAGACAGTGACGAAAGCGGACCGCTTCCGGCGCGGACCAGAAATCGCCCGGCCGCATTCCGTGATCCCGCTGGTCGTCCGGTCGGACCCGGCGGCGGTACCGCGATGCCGAGCGGCCGGCCGCAGGTGGCGTCCGCGGATCGCGCATCCGCTTCACAGCGACTCGGAGACCTACGCATCAGCGTCGCCACGGATGCTCCCGATCACGCCCGGTTTGTCCTGGCATCCAGGATCCGCCGGGCCGCCGCTCAGTGCGCCTTCTTCTTGCTGACGATGTGCGTCGCGTGGCCGAAGAACGCTTCGGCGGCCTCCATGATCGTCTCGGAGAGCGTCGGGTGCGGATGCACGATGGCCGCGAGGTCCTCGGCGGTCGCGCCCATCTCGATGGCGACCGCGCCTTCGCCGATCAGCTCGCCCGCGCCGTGGCCGACGAGACCGACACCGAGGATGCGGTGCGTCTCCGGCTCGACGATGAGTTTCGTCAGGCCGTCGGTCCGGTCGTAGGTCAACGCGCGGCCGGAGGCGCCCCACGGGAACTTGGCCACCTCGATGGCGATGCCCTTGGCCTTGGCTTCGGCCTCGGTGAGCCCGACCCACGCGACCTCAGGATCCGTGAAGACGACCGCCGGGATGACATAGTCCTTGTTCACCGCGCCGCTTTCACCGGCGAGGTTCTCCACCGCGATGCGGGCCTCCTTGCTCGCCTTGTGGGCGAGCATGATGCCGCCGGCCACGTCGCCGATGGCGTAGATGGACGGATCGGTGGTGGCCATGCGCTCGTCGACCTTGATGAAGCCCTTCTCGTCCTTCTGGACCTTGGTGTTCTCGAGCCCGAGTTCTTGGCCGTTCGGCGTGCGGCCGACGGAGACGAGCACCCGGTCGTAGTATTCTTCGAGCTTCTGGCCGTCGAACTCGCTGGTGACCTTGATCTGCTTCCCGGCGGTCTTCATCTCCAGGACCTTGGCCTTGAGACGGATCTCCTTGAACGCCTTCTTGGCGAACGCCGCGACGGGTCGGGCGAGGTCGGGGTCCGCGCCGGCGAGGATCGAATCCATCGCCTCGATCACGGTGACCTTGGAACCGAGCCCGGCGTAGACGGTGCCGAGCTCCATGCCGATGTAGCCGCCGCCGATGACCAGCAGGTTCTCCGGGATGTCGGGCACCTCGAGCGCCTCGGTGGAGGTCATCACCCGGGGATTGCCGAGGTCGAAGGCACGCGGCAGGGCGGGACGGGACCCGACGGCGATGATCGCCTTGTCGAACTTCACGAACTTCTGCCCCTCGCTGGTCTCGACGCGGAGCGTGGAGGAATCCTCGAAGTGGCCGCGCCCGTGGACGACGGTGACGCCGCGCATCTTGGCCAAGCTGGCGATTCCGGTGCCGAGCTTCTCGATGATGCCGTCCTTCCAGGCCCGGAGCTTGTCGAGGTCGATGACCGGTGCCCCGAAGGTGATGCCGCGATGGGCGGATTCCTTGGCGACGGCGAGCGAGTGGCTGGCGTTGAGCAGGGCCTTGGACGGGATGCAGCCGCGGTTCATGCACACGCCGCCGAGACGCGGGTCGCGCTCGACGAGCAGCACCTTCTTGCCGAGGTCCGCGGCGTAGAACGCGGCGGCATAGCCCCCGGGGCCGGCGCCGATGACGACGATGTCGGTTTGGATCGGTTCCATGGTTCGTCGTTCAGAGCTTCACTTCGGATTCCGGGAATTCCTGCAGCGCCTGCACGAGGTCCACCGTGAACCGCGCCGCGCCGCCGCCGTCGATGACCCGGTGGTCGTAGCTGACCGTGAGCGGCATGAGCGGACGCGCCTCGATCTTGCCGTCGGCGGTGACGACCGGCTTCTGCGATGTCTTGCCGATGCCGATGATGGCGACCTCGGGTTTGTTGACGATCGGCGTGAAATGCCCGCCGCCGATCGCGCCTTGGTTCGAGATCGTGAACGTGCCGCCTTTCATGTCGTCCGCGCCGAGCTTCCGGTCGCGGGCCTTCTCGGCGATCGCGGAGAGCTCCTTGGCGATCTCGAGCAGCGACTTCTTGTCGGCGTCCTTGATCACCGGGACCAGCAGGCCGGCATCGGTGTCGACGGCGATCCCGATGTGGTAGTAATGCTTGATGACGAGCGTCTCGGCGATCTCGTTGAGGCTGGCGTTGAACTTCGGGTGCTTCTTCAGCGCGGCGACCAGCGCCTTGATGATGAAGGGCGTTGGCGTGAGCTTCGCGCCGGCCTTCTCGTAAGCGGCCTTGAACTGCTTCCGCAGCGCCTCGATCCGGCTCATGTCCGCGTCGTCGAACTGGGCGACATGGGCCAAGGTCACGCTGTTCTCGACCATCCGGGCCGAGATGACCTTGCGGAGCGCGGAGAGCGGCTCGCTGGTGACCGGTCCGAAGACCGAGAAATCGGTGCCGACGAGAGGGAAGTGCAGGCCTTTGGGCTCGTCCGCATAGCGGCCGGCGCGGGCGACGGCCTTCTCGAGCCGCGACACATGACGGGCGAGATCGGTGATGAGCACCCGGCCGCCGTTGCCGCTTCCGGCCACGCGGCCGAGCTTGATGCCAAGTTCGCGGGCGACTTTGCGGACATACGGCGAAGCACCAGGGGCCGGACCGTCCTCCCCGTCGTCGGCGAGCGGCGCTTCGTCGTCGTCATCGGCGACGGATACAGCGCGCTGGACGGGCCGCGAGGCCGCGGCTTTGGCCGTCGGAACGGCGGCGGCAGGGGCCGCGCCCGGGGCGCCTTCCACGGTGAGGATGACGGTCCCGACCGAGATCTTGTCGCCTTCCTTGACCTTGATGGCGCCCACGGTGCCTCCGGCGCTGGCAGGGATGGGCGCGACCGCCTTCTCCATCTCCAGCTCGATGATCGTCTGGCCGACGACGATAACGTCGCCCGGTTTGACCAGGATGCTGACGACGGTGCCGCTGTCCGCGTTGTCGCCTATCTTCGGAAGTCTCACGTCCATAAAACGAGCGGCAAATGTGGGGGACGCCAGCCAAGGGGGAAAGGCATTTTTGGGAGGTCTCCGGGCGCCGGCCCGTCGCACCGGGGGCGGATCGCCGGACAAATCGGCATTTCTTCTCCGGGGAAACGCGCTACGGTCGCGCCGCGACATGGTCGTCCCAATCCTCCAACAGCGGGTCCGCTACCTGTTCAGCGAGCTCGGCGAGCTCGCCCACATCGCCGGCGAGGCCCTCCGTTCCCTCCGCCACCAGCGGCCGTCCTGGCGCGATTTCGTCGAGCAGCTCCACTTCATCGGCGTGAAGTCCCAGAGCGTCGTCATCACCACCGGCGCGGCGACGGGCATGGTCCTGTGCGCGCAGACCTACTTCCAGTTCCACAAGGTCAAGATGGACACCGCCACCGGCGCGGTGGTGAGCGTCGGCATGTGCAGCGAACTGGGACCGGTGCTCGCCTGCCTGATGATCGCCGGCCGGGTCGGCGCGGCGATGGCCGCCGAGCTCGGGACGATGAAGGTGACCGAGCAGATCGACGCCCTGAGGACCTTGGCGACGCATCCCGTCGATTACCTGGTCGTTCCCCGGCTGCTGGCGGCGACCGTCGCGGCGCCTTTGTTGACGGCGGAAGCGGTGGCGGTGGGCATCTTCGCGAGCTGGATGGTCGGCGCCCACCTGCTGGGCATCGACAGCGCCTACTACGTCGCGAACATGAACCGCTACACGGCGCCGACGGACGTGATGACCGGGCTGATCAAGGCGACCTTGTTCGGCGCCGCGATCGCGGTCATCAGCTGCTACAAGGGGCTGAGCTGCCAGCAAGGCGCCGAGGGCGTCGGGAAGGCGACGACCGAGGCCGTCGTCTACTCGAGCATCACGGTGCTCGTGGCGAACTTCTTCCTCACGCTCTTCCTCACCCGGCTGTTCAAAGGCTGACGCATGATCGAAGTCCGCGACCTCTGGAAGAGCTTCGGCCCCCAGCCGGTGCTCCGCGGCACCTGCCTCCGCATCGAGAAGGGCGAGGCCGTCGTGATCATCGGCCGCAGCGGGGGCGGGAAGAGCGTGCTGCTCAAGCATCTCATCGCGCTGCTCCAGCCCGACCGCGGTCAGGTGCTGGTCGAAGGGCAGGACCTGTGCTGCCTCGACGAGCGGCAGTTGCTCCATGTCCGGCGCAAGTTCGGCATGCTCTTCCAGATGGCGGCGCTGTTCGACAGCCTGACCGTCTACGAGAACGTGAGCTTCGTGCTGCAGCGCGAGCGCCGGCACACGGAGGGGCAGATGCGGAAGCTCGTCGCCGAAGCGCTCGAGATGGTCGAGCTGCGCGGAATCGAGGAGAAGAAACCGGGCGAGCTCTCCGGCGGCATGCGGAAGCGCGTCGGACTCGCGCGGGCCATCATCTACCGGCCGGAGATCCTGCTCTACGACGAACCGACCACCGGTCTCGACCCCGTCGCCGGGGCGCGCATCGACCAGTTGATTCACCGGGTCTGGGCGCAGCTCCATGTCACCAGCATCGCGGTGACCCACGACATGGCCAGCGCGCGGCGCATCAGCAAGCGCATCCTCATGCTCAACGAGGGGGTCATCTACGCCGACGGTCCGAGCGCCGACATCCTTTCCTCGACCGACCCGGTCGTGCACAACTTCGTCAACGGCATCGTGCCCGCCGACAGCCAATCCTTCGCCTGAAATGGACTCCTCCCGCAACGCCACGAAAGTCGGCCTGTTCGTCTTCCTCGCGCTGATGGTCATCGCGCTCCTGTTGGTGAACTTCAGCAAGGGCCGCGGCCTCCTGACCCCGAGCTACCGCGTGATCATCCGCGCGGAGAACGTCGGCGGCCTCAAGGCCGGCGCGGCCGTGCTCGTGTCCGGCGTCCCGGTCGGGACCGTGGAGCTCATCGAGCTCAACGCCGACGGCCGCACGGTCGCCATAACCACGCGGATCCTCAAGAAGTTCACCATCTACGCCGACGCCCGGTTCGAGGTCGAGCAGAGCGGCTTCCTCGGCGACCAGTACATCTCGGTCGTGCCGACGAAGAACGAGAAGGAAGCGCTAAAGGAAGGCTCGGTCGTCCGGGCCCAGGTCCCGTTCAATCTCCAGGAGGCGGCCCGTTCGGCGATGGGGCTCATGCAGAAGCTCGACACCGCGGTCGACCGCATCAACGGCGCCGTCGCCCGCGTCGACAAGGTGCTCCTCAGCGACCAGGTCCTCACCAACCTCGCCGCCACCGCCGTCAACTTCCGGCGCGTCTCCGAGCGCGCCGAAGCCGCCGTCGGCGACGTCCAGGGCGTGATCGCGACCAACGGACCGATGGTCGGGCTCACCTTCAGCAACTTGAACACCCTCTCGCTGACCCTGATCAACACCGCCTCGAACCTCCAATCCACGGTCGACGCCGCCAAGCCCGACCTGCAGGCGGCCCTCCACAAGGCCGCGGACGCCACCGGCGACCTCCAGCTGATCACCGCGGACCTGCAGGCCGGCAAGGGCATGGCCGGAGCCGCGCTGAAGGACGAGGCTTTGCGGACGCAGTTCGGCGAGATGATCGGCAACCTCACCACCGTGAGCAGCAACCTCGCGAAGTTCGGCCTGCTCTACAAACCGAAGACCGGTATCAAGCGGACCAACGACCTGAAGTACACCGGACGCGGCGCGGGGAAGTGAGCAGGTGTCCGCCATGTCCTCCCCTCGCCCCAAGGTCCCCGTTTGGCAGCGGGTACTCCAATGGCTCGGCCTCCTGCTGGTCATCGCGGTCTCGGTGGTCGCCTATGCGGCCTATTCTATCTCTCGCAAGATGCCTGAGGCCTATGCGGCATGGACCACGGGCAACGTGATGGTGGACCATCTCGAGACCCACACCAACCAATGGCCTCATGGCTGGGCTGACCTGATCGCGATGGTCGACAGCCCGCGTGAGCATAACAGACTCGTTTATACGCCGATTGAGCGCCTGCCGGCCCTCGTCAAGATTGACTGGCACGCCGACGTGGCAGCCCTGACCCGAGCCGCGCTCAGCAGCACCAACGTCACCATTCGTCCGATCGCCCGCCCGGACGGCGCCAAGCTCCGGGCCATCTGGGGCCCGGACACCGAACCCAACGAGAAGATCTACCGCTACCTGAGAACGAACGCGCTGCCGCCCGATTCCGCGAAGTGATCCGCCGCT
>JANNAJ010000035.1:0-13809 GCA_031384285.1 Verrucomicrobiota bacterium | reverse complement strand
CACCAAGCGCCGCTCCGGCTCGCCGATGGACGCCTCAGCTTGCGCCTGCTGGCCGACGTCTCGTCGCTGGAGGTGTTCGCTCAAGGCGGCGAGACAGTGATGACCGGACTGGTCCTGCCGGCATCGCCCGGACTGACGTTCTCGCTCGCCGCCACCGAGGAGGCCCGGGGCCTTCGCGTCGCCTCCGTCGCGCTCTTTCCGCTGAATCCGTCGGTTCCGCTCAGCTCTCCTTCAAGATGATGAAAAGCTCCACCCCTTCCCGGGCGTCGTACGCCTTCACGCTGATCGAGTTGCTCGTCGCCATCGCCATCTTGGCGGGCATGTTGTTGCCCGCGCTGGCGAACGCGAAGGAGAAGGCCAACCGCACTTCGTGCCTGAACAACCTCCGGCAGATCGCGCTGCTGATGCAGTTCTACACGGACGACAACCGCGACACCTTCCCTGGTCACCGCAACGGCAACCTGGCGACCTCTGACGCCGGCCCGTCGCTGACCAACTGGTGGGGCACCACCATCTTGGGCTATCAACCGAACGCCGGCAGCAACTTGTTCCGTTGCCCGAGCATCAAGGGCAAACGCCTCGACACCGGGGTGAAGTGGGAGTGGAGATTCAACTGCCATCTGGTCGGCTACGGCTACAACGGCTACTTCTTGGGCCATCATCCTTATGATGCGGAGTCCGCCACTGTCAGCGGTGTCCGTTACGACATCCCGAAATCGTTCAAGCGGGCCGGCGTGTTGACCCCGGCCCAGAACCTCCTCATCGGCGACGCGTTGCCCAAAGTGGACGGGACCTGGAGCAGCAGCCTCTGGTGGCCGTTCAGCGGCATGGCGAAGGGCCAAGGATTGGAAGGCATCGACCCCAATCGTCATCGCGGCTACGGCGTGGTCGTCTTCAATGACGGCCATTCGGAGGCGCGCCGCTCCGCGCAGATCAACCCGCCGGTGGACCCGCTCAACGGAGGCGCCAAGGCCTTGGAGAACTCCCAGTTCTGGGACCCCCTCAACCGGGCCAACCGGTAGGACGGGCAAACTTGGAACCCCCGCCTTTCTCTTATGCAACGCCGCATCTTCTTCTGGTCCGTAACGTCCGCGCTCGCGGGTTTTCTCTTCGGCTTCGACACGGTGGTGATCTCGGGAGCCGAGCAAAAGATCCAGTCGCTATGGGGCCTCAGCGCCGGGATGCATGGCTTCGCGATGGCCTCGGCGCTCTACGGCACGGTGCTCGGCTCGTTGCTGGGCGGATGGACCACGGACCTCTACGGACGCAAGGCGACCCTGGCCTGGATCGGTGTGCTGTACGTCATCTCGGCGGTGGGCTGCGGCTTCGCACCGGAGGTCTATTCGTTCATCGCGGCGCGCTTCATCGGCGGGATCGGCATCGGCATCTCCACCGTCGCCGCGCCGCTCTACATCTCGGAGATCGCACCGCCGTCGCATCGGGGACGGCTGGCGGGCATGTTCCAGTTCAACATCGTCTTCGGTATCGTCGTTGCCTTCGCCTCCAACGCGCTGCTCAGCGGCATCGGTGAGAACGCTTGGCGCTGGATGCTCGGGGTCGCGGCCTTCCCGTCCGTCGCCTACACGCTCATGTGTCTGGCCATCCCCGAGAGCCCGCGCTGGCTGCTCGGCCGGAAGGGCGACCGTCGGCGCGGCTTGGACGTCCTGCGGCTGATCAATCCGACGGCGTCCCAAGGTGAACTGGAGGCAGAAGCGGACGTCCTGCGGTCGGCCGGCTCCGCGCGGGATACGGCCCCAGGTTTCTGGACCTGGCGGCTGCGCGTCCCCATCGCGCTCGCCTTCCTCGTCGCCTTCTTCAACCAGCTCTCCGGCATCAACGCGATCCTCTACTTCGCGCCCCGCATCTTCGAGATGACCGGACTGGGCGCGAAGGCCGCGCTGCTGCAATCCGTCGGCATCGGCATCACGATCCTCGTGTTCACCTTCGTGGGTCTCTGGCTGATCGACCGCTGTGGACGGCGGACGCTGCTCTACATCGGGTCGTTCGGGTACATCGCGTCGCTCGGGCTGGTGTCGTGGGCGTTCTTCACCCGGCACTTCGGCATCGTGCCGGCCTGCATCTTCGCCTTCATCGCCGCGCACGCCATCGGTCAGGGCGCGGTCATCTGGGTGCTGATCTCGGAGATCTTCCCGGACCGGCACCGTGCGGGGGGACAAGCGCTCGGCAGTTCCACTCACTGGGTCTTCGCCGCGCTGCTGACGACGTTCTTCCCCAAGATGGTCACGGCCTTCTCGCCCGGACAGGTGTTCCTGTTCTTCTGCGGCATGATGGTCCTGCAGCTCGTCTGGGTCCGGCTGATGGTGCCGGAGACCAAGGGCTTGACGCTCGAATCCATCCAGACGCGGCTGGGGATCTCGTCGCCCCGGGCATGAGCTTCAAGGTGCTGGGCATCGGCGAAGTGCTCTGGGACCTGCTTCCTGGCGGGCCGCAGCTCGGCGGGGCACCCGCCAACTTCGCGTGCCATGCTGCCGCCCTGGGCGCGGACGCGGGCCTGATCTCCCGCGTGGGCTGCGACCCTCTTGGCCGTGAGGCCCTGCGCCTGCTGGCGGCGCGCGTGCTGGACTTGGCCGGGCTGACCTCCGATGAAGAGCTTCCCACCGGAACGGTGGCCGTGACGATCAGGGCCGATGGCCATCCGCTGTTCCGGATCTCCGAGAACGCGGCCTGGGACGGGTTGCGGGCGGACGACCGGGCGCTGGAACTGGCCGCCGCCGCGGATGCGGTCTGCTTCGGTTCGCTCGGTCAGCGCACAGGCGCGGCGAGCGCGGCGATCCGGCGGCTCGTCCAGGCGACGCGGCCGGACGCGCTGCGGGTCTTCGACGTGAACCTTCGGCCGCCCTTCCACACCCCCGAGGTGATCGCTGCGTCGCTCGAGCTGGCGGATGTGCTGAAGCTGAACGAGACCGAGCTGCCCGTGCTGGCCGCGCAGTTCCGGTTGCGCGGTTCCGTGGATGAGCAGTTGGAACGTCTCGCCGAGCGGTTCGGCTTGGAGGTCGTGGCGCTGACCTTGGGCGGCGCGGGCAGCCGGCTTTTCCGCGGCGGCAGATGGTCGGCGGAACCAGCCCGGCCGATCACTGTGCAGGACGCCGTGGGCGCCGGGGATTCCTTCACCGCCGCCTTGGTGCTCGGTTTGCTGCGACAGCAGGAGTCCGGCGAGATCCTCGCTGCCGCCACCGAGGTGTCGGCCTACGTCTGCACACAGGCGGGTGCCACGCCGCCGCTTCCTGGACGGTTGGTGGAGATGTTCCGGAGGGGCTGACCGTCTGCGTGCAAGGCCGGTCAAGGGCTGCGGCCGGCGCCGACAGGTTCCCGATGCCGGATGGTCGAGGCGGGGTCGATCTCCGGCCCCGAAATTCCACGCCCGGTTCCATTGGCAGGGAGACGGTCTTTGGCTAGGGTCCGCGCCCATGGATTGGCTCACCGACCCCGATGTCTGGATCGGACTCTTCACGCTCACGCTGCTGGAGATCGTCCTCGGCATCGACAACCTCATCTTCATCTCGATCCTCAGCGGCAAGCTGCCCAAGGAGCAGCAGGCGCAGGCCCGCAAGGTCGGGCTCGCTCTCGCGCTGGTCACGCGCATCCTGTTGCTTTGCTCGCTCGCTTGGGTCATGAAGCTCGACAAGCCCTTCTGGCAGTCCGCGCTGTTCGGTCATGCGGTCTCCTTGTCGGGCAAGGACATGATCCTGCTGCTCGGAGGTCTGTTCCTGGTCTTCAAGAGCACCCGCGAGATCCACGAGAAGATCGAGGGCGCCCACGAGGAGAACGTGGTGAAGAAGGTGCCGAGCTTCAACGCCGCCATCGTGCAGATCCTCCTGCTCGACATCGTCTTCTCGCTCGATTCGGTCATCACCGCCGTCGGCATGGCCAACCGCATCGGCGTCATGATCACCGCCGTCGTGCTCGCGATGGTGGTGATGCTCCTCTTCGTCGAGCACATCAGCACCTTCGTCGACCGTCATCCGTCGATCAAGATGCTGGCGCTCTCGTTCCTCATCCTCATCGGCACCATGCTGATCGCCGAGGGCTGCCATCAGCACGTGCCCAAGGGCTACATCTACTTCGCCATGGCGTTCTCCGCGGTCGTCGAGATGCTCAACATCAAGACCCGGACGAAGGCGGCGGCGAAGGCGTGACGAGGGGGGGCGGGCCAGGACTGGCGTTGCTCGGCCTCGGCGACTCCTGCCGGGCCCGGTGCCGGGGCGGTCTCTGGCGCATCCCTCGCGGAGGCCGCGCGGTGCGGGGCCCTTCCGCGAGAAGTCGTTCGTCCCTGCCGGCGGTTTGCTCTAGCGTCGGCGCCCATGACGATCGCTGAACTGCACGCCGACGAGGACCTCCGCCGCCACGAGTTCCCCGTCGTCGCCGCCAAGACCTTCCTCGGCCACGCCGCCGTCGCCCCGTTGCCGCGCCGCGTGGCCGATGCCGTGAAGGCCCGTGCCGAGGCCGCCGTCACCGCGGACCAGGAAGCTTCGCTGCCGCCCAACTATGTCGCCGACACCCGCCGTCTCGTCGCCGACGTGCTGCAGGCGCAGCCGGACGAGATCGCCTTCGTCGGGCCCACGTCGCTCGCCCTCAGCTACGTCGCCGCCGGCATGCCCTGGAAGCGCGGCCACAACGTGCTCATCTACCACGACGACTACCCGTCGAACGTCTATCCATGGATGGCCCTGGCCGACCGCGGCGTCGAAGTGCGCCTGATGAACATCCGCGAGCTGGGCAAGATCCGCATGGTCGACGTCCAGGGCCAAGTGGACGAGAACACCAAGCTCGTCGCGCTCGCGAGCTGCCACTTCATCACGGGTTGGCGCGTCAACGCCGACGCCCTCGGCAAGTGGCTCCAGCAGCGCGGGATCCTCTTCTGCCTCGACGCCATCCAGACGCTCGGCGCGTTCCCCACGTCGGTGGAGCACGTCGATTTCCTCGCGGCCGACACGCACAAGTGGATGCTCGGTCCTTGCGCCGCCGGCGTGCTCTACGTCCGCAAAGCCGTCCAGGCCCGGCTCGCGCCCATCGTCCACGGATGGCACAACGTCCGTTCGCCGGGATTCCTCTCGCAGGAATCCATCGACTTCCGCGGCGACGCGCGGCGCTACGAGGTCGGGTCGCACAACCTGCTCGGCCTCGCCGGGCTCCGTGCCGCGTTCGCGCTGGTGGAGGAGGTCGGCATCCGGAACATCGCCGCCGAGCTCATCCGCAAGCGCGAATGGCTCGTGCCCGCGCTCCAGGCGAAGGGCTGCGAGGTGCTCCAGCCGCAGATGCCCCCCGAGAACGCCGGAGGAATCACCAGCTTCGCCCTTCCCGGCGCCGACATGGCCGCGCTGCACCGGAGGCTCGCCGACGCGGACATCGTCACCTCGCTCCGCGGCACGCGGGACGGACGCCATTGGATCCGCCTCAGCCCGCATTACTACAACACCGACGCGGAGCTGCACCGCGTGCTCGAGCACCTCGGTTGAACCGGCGCGACCGGTCGGTGTCGCGTAAACGCTCTTCCGCGGCGGCGGTCTGCCCGCTAAGGTGCCCGGACGTATGCAGCCAACGAACGACCTCCGCGTCGTCAGCAACCGCCGTCTGACGGCGCCCGCCGTGCTCAAGAACGAGCTCCCGATGGGCGAGCAGGCCAACGCCACCGTGGTCGGCGGCCGTGCCACCGTGCAGCGCATCCTGCGCCGCGAGGACCCGCGCCTGCTCGTGGTGATCGGGCCGTGCTCGATCCACGACCCCGAGAGCGCGATGGAGTACGCCCGGCGCCTGCTGGCGCTCCGCCCCGAGGTGGAGGACCAGCTCTTCCTCGTGATGCGCGTCTATTTCGAGAAGCCGCGCACCACCATCGGATGGAAGGGCCTGATCAACGACCCGCACCTCGACGGCAGCTATGACGTCGACACCGGTATCCGCACCGCGCGCAAGCTGCTCACCCAGATCAACGCGGCCGGCCTTCCCGCGGCCACCGAGTTCCTCGACCCCATCGTCCCGCAGTTCATCGCCGACCTCGTCAGCTGGGCCGCCATCGGCGCCCGGACGACCGAGAGCCAGACCCATCGCGAGATGGCGAGCGGCCTCTCGATGCCGGTCGGGTTCAAGAACGGCACCGACGGCTCGCTGCAGATCGCGCTCGACGCCATGCATTCGGCCAAGCACCCGCATCATTTCCTGGGCATCGACCAGGACGGCGCGGTCTCGGTCGTCCGCACCACCGGCAACACCGACGGCCATGTCGTCCTGCGCGGCGGACGTCTGGGCACGAACTATCACGCCTCGAGCATCGCCGACGCGGCGGCCCAGCTGAAGAAGGCCGGCCTGCCCGACGGCTTGATGGTCGATTGCTCCCACGCCAACTCCAGCAAGCAGCACGCGAAGCAGGAGGAGGTCTGGATGAACCTCGTCTCCCAACGCGTCGAGGGCTGCGATCCGCTCATCGGCGTGATGATCGAGAGCCACCTCTCCGACGGCAACCAGCCGATCCCGAAGGACCTCTCGCAGCTCCGGTACGGCGTCTCCCTCACCGATGCTTGCCTTGGCTGGGAGGCGACGGAGCGCATGCTCCGCCACGGCGCGGACCGGTTGCGCGCCGAGAAACGCCAGCTCGCAACGGCTTGAGCGGCCCGTTATGGCGGACGACCCGCAGGTCCGGAGCTTCCTCGTCGCGGCGGGGTTGGTCGTGGCCGCGGTCGTCGGCCTCGTGGTCTTCTGGAAGATCACCAAGTCGCTGCTGAAGCTCTGCTTCTGGGCCGCGGTGCTGGCGGTCATCGTGGCCGCCATCGCTTGGCTGCTCGCCCACGAGGGCATCATCCCTTCCTGGGCGCCACCCGCCCCGGTCAAGTCGACTCCGGTCGACCGGACGGTCGTGGCCTCGGGCGTCCGGTCGACCGCCCCTCAGGTCCCGCAGTAGGTCTGGTAGACGCGGCCGTCGGACACGGGCGGAGCGCTGAACTCCGGAAGGTGCCGTTCGTAGGCGAACGGCTTCGCGAGCACGGCGACGAGTTTCTCCAGCACGCCCAGGTCGCCGCCCATGGTCGCGGCGGCGAGCGCCTCCTCGACCTTGTGGTTGCGCGGGATGAACGCGGGATTCGTCCGGCGCATCAGGTCGAGCGCGTCGGCGCGGCCCTGCGGTTGGCGGACGAGCCGTTCCTGCCAACGCGTACGCCATGTCTGGAAGGTCCTGCCCGCGGCGAGATCGGCATCGGTCATCGCGTCGCGGGAGAGGTCGCGGAAGGTGTTGGTGAAGTCCGCTCCGTGTTCCTGCAGGATCGCGAGCAGTTCCTCGATGAGCACGGCGTCGTCCGGCTCTTCGTCGAAGAGCCCGAGCTTGGCGCGCATCCCCGCGAGCCATCGGTCGCGGAAGATCCCCGGGAACGTGCCGAGGACCTCATTGGCGACCTCGACGGCGGCCTGCTCGTCGGTGTGCAGCAACGGCAGGAGGGCGGAGGCGAGGCGCGAGAGGTTCCAGTGGGCGATGGTCGGCTGGTTGGAGTAGGCGTACCGGCCTTGGTGGTCGATGGAACTGAAGACCGTCCCGGGATGATAGACATCCATGAACGCGCACGGGCCGTAGTCGATGGTCTCGCCGGACAACGCCATGTTGTCGGTGTTCATGACGCCGTGGATGAAGCCGACTTGCTGCCAGCGGGCGACGAGCGCGGCCTGCCGTTCCAGGACGGCACGGAGCAAGGCGACATACGGGTGCTCGGCGTGCAGATGCTCCGGGTAGTGGCGCAGCAAGGCGTGGTCGGCGACGGCGCGCAGGAGCTCGGGCTCGCCGGTGGCGGCGGCCCATTCGATGGTCCCGACGCGGAGATGGCTGGCCGCGACGCGGGTGAGGACCGCGCCGGGCAGGGGCGTCTCGCGGAAGACCGGTTCGCCGGTGACCGCCACGGCGAGGCTGCGCGTGGTCGGGATGCTCAGCGCGTGCATCGCCTCGCTGATGATGTGCTCGCGGAGCATCGGACCGAGGGCGGCGCGTCCATCGCCGCCGCGCGAGAACGGCGTCCGTCCGGCACCTTTGAGCTGGATGTCGAGACGTGCGCCCCGGGGTTCCAGCTGTTCACCCAGCAGGATGGCACGTCCGTCGCCGAGCATCGTGAAGCGCCCGAACTGGTGTCCCGCATAGGCCTGGGCGATCGGCGATGCACCGGGCGGCAGGGTGTTGCCGGTGAACCAACCGACGTTCTCGGGCCGCGCGAGCGTGTCCGGGTCGAGCCCGATCTCCAGCGCGAGCGGGCGGTTGAGCACGACCAATCGCGGCGCGGCGGCAGGAGTGGGCGACGCCGGCGCGAAACAACGTGCCGGCAACCGCGAGTAGGAATGGTCGAGCCGCCAACCGCCGGCGAGCGGGAGGACCTGCGATGTGTCACCGGGTGTCATGGGTTCTTCGCCACCGCTCGCCGCGCCGACCGCCGGCTCCGGTCCGGGCGGAGGCGGACGTGTCTCACTTCTTCTTCGGCGGGTTCTTGGCGGCGGCCTCGGCCTCTGCGGACTTCGCTTTGGCTTCGGCGGCCTTGCCGGCTTCGATGGCCGCGTTGCGGTAGCGGTCCAGCTCCTTCTCGATACGGGCGACCTCAGGTTTCCGGCGGATGTCCTTCGCGATCTCGAGCTGCTGCTGCCGGACGCCGTAGATGTCGGGATGGTGGGGGAACTCGACGGTGAAGGATTCCAGGCTGTGGAACGCGCCTTCGGGATCGAGCACTTTCTGCCAATCGGCCAGGTTGCGCCACAGGCGGGAATGCTGCTGCGGGGAACCATCCGGCAGTTTCAGGGAACGGTCGGACCACTCGATCGCCTGCTTGTACCGGCCGCGGTCGGCGAACATGCGGGCGATCTTCTCCGAGAGCACGGAACTGTTGGTCGCGCCCGGTTGCTCCACCAGATATTGGCGCAGGACCTCGGCGTCGCGCCCGGCGAGGAGGTAGGAGTTGACCTTGCGGACCTGGGCCCAGGCGGCCAACGGGTTGCCGCTGGCCAGATGTTGCGCTTCCAGCTCGAGGATGCTCTTGCCGAACGGCCGGTAGAGCGGGTCGCCGATGACGACGTTCTGCCAGGACAGGAAGACTTGGCAGGCCAACGCCGCCTCGCCGACGGTGAACTGGTCGGCCAGCAGGCGCTCGAAGAAGACCCCGATGTTCGGGGTGATCTCCAGATAAGGCTCGTCGATGCACCCGAGCGTGACCGCGGCGCCTTTGGCGAGGAGGGGGCCGACCCACCGCGCCGAAGGATTGCGCAGGAGCTGGGCGCTGAAGGAATGCAGATGGTACGCGATCGCCCCGGGCATGAACTCGTTCGTCGGGAGCTCGAAGACGCCCTTGGCCTCCCCGTCGTACCAGCCGGCATAGAGCGCCACCTGGGCGAACGGGAACCCGATGCCGATGATCTCCGGCCGGTTGTCGACGACGGTCTCGAAACCGGCGCGCTTCGCGGCGGTGGCGGCGTTGGTGATCCAGCGGTCGCCGGTCGCATAGCCGCCGTTGGTGATGTTGCGCAGGTCGAAGAAGGCCCGGCCGTTCAACCCGTCCCGCTCCGCGACCAGTGCTTTGTCGACCAGTCCCTTCGCGATCTCCGGTGTCGGTCCGTCGAGTCGGGTCACCATGAAGACACCGTTGACCGGGTTGATCAGCGCCGCGTTGGTCGTGATGGCGAGCCGGTTGCCGGCGGGGCCGTAGAGCGGGTATTGGCCGAGGACAGGCAGCAGGGCGAGCTCGCTGTCCACGGACGCCCCATCGGTGCGGAGGTGAGGCGGGTTGGAGTCCGCCATGTCGTCGTCGCGTTTCGGATCGTATCCGGGATCGGAGAGGATGCGGAACGGCACGCCGTAGCAGACGAGGATGTACCGGACTTTGGACGCGCGGGCCTGGTAGCGGACGCGTCCGGGGTGCCCGTTGCGGGCCGGGACGATGTCGGTGGCGAACTCCACGAGGCCGCGCTCGGTGAGTTCCTTCAGCAGCGGTTCCTGGATCTGCTGCCGGTAATCCGTCCGCGAGATGCTGTCGTCGGTGCCGACGTCGAGGCCGATGACCTGGTCCGCCGGGACCAAGCGTTTGTCGGCGTAGTGGTCGGCGACCGCCTTGGATCCGGGCGAACGCTTGTTGTAGACGACCACGACCTCCTTGCCGCCCGCGCTCGCGGCCGGGATGGCGGCGCAGAAGAAGGCGACGGCGACGGTCAACAACCACCAGCAGACGGAGGCGTTCCTCAGGATCGGTTTCATGCGGAAGGTCGGACGCAGCCGCGCGGTCTCACTTCAGATGGAGACGCTCCCGCACGTGGCCCATCAGGACGGCGAAGGTCTCCTCGACGGTCTGGCCGGTGTTGTCGATGCGGACGGCGTCGAGCGCCGGGATGAGCGCGCCCTGCTTGCGGTTCATGTCGAGCTTGTCGCGCTCGGTGCAGGCGGTGTTGCCGCGGCCCTGCATTCGCTCGGCGCGGGCGGCGGGGTTGGCGTCGAGGAAGAACTTCACGGGTGCGAGCGGGAAGACCTCGGTGCCGATGTCGCGCCCCTCCATCACCAGCGGGCCGAACCCGACGCAATCCCGCTGCCGCGCGACCATCCAGTCGCGCACCTTCCCGATCTGGGCGATGAGCGGGACGGTCTTCTCCACCGCGTCCGTGCGGATCTCCGTCGCCGGGAAGTAGCCGTCCACGTGCAGCCAGATCGATCCGTCGACCGCTTTGAGCTCGGCCTTCCAGCGGCGGAGCGCCGCGATGACCGGCTTCTCTGTGGCGGCGTTGAGGTCCGCCGGCCGCGCGGGGATGGGCACCTGCTTCTGGAGGCAATGCCAGGCGAGCGTGCGGTACATCGCGCCGGAATCCACGTAGGTGTAGCCGAGCTCCTTGGCGAGGCGCCGGGACAACGTGCCCTTGCCGGACGCGCTCGGGCCGTCCATCGCGATGACCTGGGGGAGCGTGAGCGTTCCGCGGGTGCGGGCGGCGGAGTTCGGTCGGTCGGAGGGAGTGGTCATCAAGCGGCGAAAAGATCCGGGAGGTCGGTGAGGCGACGGACGCGTCTGCCGTCGACGGTGGAACATTCCCAGATCTCCGCGCCGAGGCCGTCGGGAGCCGGCGCCGCGAGCTTCTGGAAGAAATCGGGGAAGGTCTTCTTCACGCAGGACGGATCGTACAGCCGCATGCCGGGGACCTTGAGCCCGAGCGTGGCGAAGCACATCGCCATGCGGTGGTCGTGGTAGGTGTTGATGATCGCGCCATGGAGGCGGGACGGCGAGATCTCCAGCGTGTCGCCCCGTTCCTGGACCTGCGCGCCGCACCGCTGCAGCTCGTGCTTCAGGGCGGCGACGCGCTCGCATTCCTGCCGGCGCAGCACGCCGAGATGGGTGAACGCCGCCGGGCTCGTCGCCAAAGGCGCGATGACGATCGCGGTCATGATCGCGTCGCCGAGGTCGGTCTTGCGCGACGTGGTGGCGCTGGCGGGCTCGCCGGCATGGGGCATGAGCACCGGGAAATCGGCGTCGATCTGCCAGCCCGAGATCGGCCAGTTGCGCACCTTGACCGCCGCGAGATCGGGCCAGAGGGCGTTGACCGCCCAGAAGTAGCTGCCGCTCGACGCGTCGGGCTCGATCTGGAACACGCCGCCGTCGCGCGGGAACGCCGCCACCAGGCGCCGCGTCATCTCGACGTAGGGCAGCTCGTCGTCGTTCGCCCCGGTCACCCCGACCGTCCATCCGCCGACCGCCGCGGACAAAAGCAGCGCGCTCGCGAACTGCGAGCTCTCCTCGACGCTCACCTCGACCGGGCCGGGCCGGCGTCCGCCGCCGTGGACCACCGCCGGCAACCGGTCGCCCTCGGCATCGATGCGGTAGCCGAGTTGCCGGAGCGCGGCCAGCAACGCGGCCTGTGGACGCTCGTGCATGCGCGGCACACCGGTCAGCCGGTAGACCCCGTCGCCGAGGCAGACCATCGCGGTCAGGAAACGGGCCGCGGTGCCGGCGTTCCCCACGAAGAGCTCGAGCGGCGCGCCGGGCGTGCCGCCGCGGGGGATCCGGCCGCCGAGCCCGCGGATGCGCATGGTGCGGTTGGCCGGTTCCTCGGCCTCGGGGACGACGTCGACCTCGAAGCCGAGCCTCCGGAGGCAATCCACCATCGCCTCCGTGTCCTCGCTCCAGAGCGCGCCGTGCAGCGTGGTCTCGCCCTCGGCCAACGCGGCCAGCACGAGGGCGCGGTTGGTGATGCTCTTCGAGCCCGGGATGGTGATCTCGGCGGGCGAAGGAGCGGCGAGCGGGACGATCTCGATGAGTTCTGGCAGCGGCATGGACCGGTGGAGCGGAACATGGCGCGCCGGCCCCTAGGTGGGAAGCTTTCCTCGGCGGGCCGTCCCGGCCGGGTGGTTCTCAGCGCGGCCGCACCAGCATCTCCTCGACCACCACGCGCGAGGGCAGTTCGATGCACAGGAGGACGCACTCCGCGATGTCCTCGGGGCGCATAATGCGCGAGCGCGCGTCGGCGTCGGGAACGACCGGGCGCTTGTCGAGCAGCGGGGTGTCGATGTCCCCCGGGAAGATGGCGCAGGCGCGGATCCCGCGGCCGCGTTCCTCGGCGTTGATGGCCTGGGTCAGCCCCGCCATGCCGAACTTGCTCACCACGTAGCCCGCGCCCGCCTTCGGGCTGGCCTGTTTGCCCGCGTCGGAGACGACGTTCACGATCGTCCCGGAGCCGCGCCGTCGCATCGCGGGCAGGAAGGCCTGCGAGCAATGGTAGGCGCCGTGGAGGTTCGTGTTCACCATGTCGTGGTAGTCCGCGAGCGCGAGCACCTCGAGCGAGCGCTTCGGCGCGTTCGTGCCGGCGGCGTTGACGAGGGCGTCGACCGCGCCGAGCGTGGCGAGCACGTGGAGGCCCATCGCTTCGACCGCCTTCGGGTCGGCGATGTCGCAGGGGCAGACCAGGAAGCGGTCCTGCGATGCGACGTCGGTCCCGGCGGTCTTGGCCAAGGCCTCCGCGCGGCGGCCGACGAGGGCGACGCGCCATCCTTTCCGGGCGAGGGCGAGGGCGGTGGCTTGGCCGACGCCGCTGCCGGCTCCGGTGACGACTGCGATCTTCGGGTTCGTGTCGGACATGGGTGCGAGGCTGGCGAAGCCGCCGCGGCGAATCCAGCGCGAGTTGCGCGCACCCTGCCGGTCCGAGGTCCGGATGGCCGGACGATCGCCGGTCGTGCGCAGGCTGGCGGGCCGACCGCGAGCTGTCTAATGTCCGCGTCCGTGCACATGCGATCAGGCCTGCTCTTCTCCGTCGGCGTCGTGGCGGCCCTCGCCGTCGGATGCGGGCCGTCCGCGGTCCCCGCTCCGGGCGCCGCCGTGACCAACGCGACCCCGACCCCGAAGCCCGTCGCGGATGCCGGTGGCGCCGCGCCGTTGCCGTCGGTCGGCGGCGGGAACGAGGCGTCGGCCGACTGGGTCAAGAAAGGTGACGAGCTCTCCGAGCAGGGCAAGAGCGCCGAAGCGGTCGCCGCGTACGAGAAGGCGGTCGCCCTGAGCCCCGACGACGAGGAATCGCGATATGCGCTCGCCTTCAACCTCGGCCGGCTCGGCCGGATCGACGATGCCATCCGGCAATATCGCGAGGCGCTGCGGATCCTCCCGGACTACGCGGAAGCCCACAACAACCTCGGCAACCTCCTCTCGAAGAAGAGCGAGTTCGCGGAGGCGGTCGTTCATTTCGAGGCCGCGCTGAGGTCCTCGCCGAAAAGCAGCAGCGCGCACAACAACCTCGGCACCGCGCTCGCGCGCCAAGGCAAGCTCGACGAGGCGGTCGGCCATTTCCGCGAGGCCACGAGCCTGAAGCCGGACT
>JANNAJ010000016.1:0-6023 GCA_031384285.1 Verrucomicrobiota bacterium | reverse complement strand
CCACCTGGCTGTAGGGCAGCAGGCGTCCCTGCTCGTTCACATATATGAACAACGCCAACCCCATCTGCTTGAGGTTGCTGGTGCAATTGATCTGCTGGGCCTTGGACTTGGCCCGGCCGAGGGCCGGCAGAAGCATCCCGGCCAGGATCGCGATGATCGCGATGACGACGAGCAGCTCGATGAGGGTGAAAGCCCGGCGCGGGGCCGGTCGGGCGAGGCGGTTCGTGCGGTCCATGGTCGTGATGAGTTGCAGGCGGCGCGGGGTGGCGCTGTCCGATTCCGGGTCTCAAGTACCGGATTTCAAGCTGAAAACAGAGCCTCCCAACGTCGGCGGCTACGTGGCGGTGGTGCCGTTGCAGGTGAAGTCGAAGATATCGAAGTTGCGCGGATCACCGAGCGCTTTGGCGGCGTAGGTCGGACGGAGCGGCTCGCTGAGCACGAACGGCACCATCTCCTCGTACCGGCCGCCGTGGGAACGCAGCCCGCCCTCGATCGCCTTGAGGTCGTGGTAGGCCGGCGTCCGGCCGAGCACGACGTTGCGCCCGGAGCAGACGACCAGGTCGCCCATGCGGTCGGCCGGCAACTCCATGAGCCGCGCCGCGGTGTCGCGCGGATGCGCCTCGGTGATACCGGACCGGGACAGCAGCCAACCGAGCACCGCCGGCACGGAGACGGGCGACGACGCGCCGGTCGGCAGATGGACCTGCGCGAAAGAACCGAGCGCGCCGTGGTGGACGACGTACGGATCGGTGATGGGCAGGATCACGCGGAAGCCGTCGCCGAACTTCTCCGCCAGCTCGGATTCCAGGTAGATCACCTCGGGCGATCCGTCGGGCCGTTGCTTCGCGTTCATGCCGTGGTCGGCGGTGACGCCGACGACCGCCCCGAGGTCCAGGAGGCGTCCGATCTCGACGTCGATGGCAGCATAGAAATCCAGCGCCTCCGGGGCTTCCGGGACATATTTGTGCTGCATGAAGTCGGTCGTGCTCAGGTAGAGGAAGTCCGCTCGACCGGCCTTCAGCAGCTCGACGCCGGCCTTGAGCACATAGATGGACGCGTCGCCGCTGTAGATGGCGGGCGTGGGGCCGACGAGCGCCTCGACGTCGGCGATGCCGTGCGTGGCCAGTTGGGCGTGGACGGCCTTCTCCGACGAGAAGGCGATGCCGCCAAGCGATATCAGGCCGCTGGCGAAGATGTCGCGCAGCTTCTCCTTGGCGGTGACGACCGCGACCTTGCGGCCGGCGGCCTGGGCGGCGGGGAAGATCGTGCCGACGCGGAGGAACTTCGACGAGTTCATCATCACCTCCTGGCCGACCGAGGTGTCGTAGAAGAAGTTCCCGCCGATGCCGTGCACCGAGGGCGGCACGCCGGTGACGATCGAGGAATTGTTCACATTCGTGAACGTCGGCATCGCGGCCCGGGCGAAGCCGCGCCACCCGCGGGTGCTGATGCTTTGGAGATGCGGCATGCGGCCGCGGGCGATGGCGGCGTCGAGATATTCGTCGGCCGAGCCGTCCAAGCAGATGACGGCGACGGGGCGGGCGGGCGGAGCGTAGGTGCGCCCGTTGACGGCGAAGGATACGGAGGGGATAGGCGAGGACATGGCAGGTGACCGGGGCGGCATTCAACGTTCTGCGGGTAGGTGGGGCAAGTGATCTTGCGGAGGCGGGCCGCCGGGCGGATTGATACTGTGACTTTGTGGCGCGGTCCCAGATCACGGAACCCGCCGGGCCGGCCAAGCCGGCGGGCATCCGCTCGGCCCTAAGCGATCCTCGGTGTCGCAGACGGCGCATCGGCCATCGCCGCCACAGGCGAGGTTCCGGCCGAGGCGATGGGGCATCTCGCTTCGAGCAGATTATGTTTGAACATCGTGCTCGGCTTCAGGTCCGATGCCGGCATCCCCATAGCATGTGACCCGACTTCGCCGTAGGTCTGGATTCCATCGCTTGGAGAACTTGGAGACCCACGCTTGTCACCCATCCTTCAGTCCGATCCCACCGGGAGCCCGGACCATGACCGCGACCGGGCCTTCGACGACCGCCCCCGGCACGTCGCGTCGCCGCAGGCCCTGCGGTTGGTGCCGGCGGAGTTCGCCAAACGCCACGGGCTGCTCCCCTTGGAGGTGCGCGACGGCACGCTCCGGGTCCTGGCCGCCGCCCCGTTGCCACCGGAAGTCATCGAAGACCTCCGCCTGCTCTCCGGGTTGGAGCCCGAAGAAACCGGCGCTCCTGCCGAAGAGGTCACGGACGGCATCGCGGAGGGCTATCAGGTAACCGTCCAGCAGATGGTCCAGGACCTCGGCCCGGAGAACGGCGCGCGGCCCGAGGGGCGGGACCTGCACGACATCGAGGTGATGGCCAACGAGCCGACGGTGGTGAACCTCGTGAACGTCATCATCTCCACCGCCCTGCGCGAGCGCGCCAGCGACATCCATCTGTTGCCGTTCGAGTCCGCCATCCAACTCCGCTACCGGGTGGACGGCCTGCTCCAGGAGAAGTCTCCGCCGCCGAAGCCGCTGCATGCCGCGCTCGTCTCGCGCATCAAGATCATGGCCGACATGAACATCGCGGAGCGATTCCTTCCGCAGGACGGCCACATCCAGATCAACCACCGCGGCGCGCGGGTGGACATCCGCGTGGGCACGATGCCCACCGCCCACGGGGAGAGCGTGGTCATGCGGTTGCTCGAGAAGGACGCCCGCCTCCAGCAGACCCAAGAGCTGGGGCTCGACGCCGAGCGAGCCGCCCGCCTCCAGCATCTGGTCGAGAAGCCGCACGGGCTGTTCCTGACCACCGGGCCGACCGGATCCGGCAAGACCACGACGCTCTACTCGATCCTCCAGGGCATCTACACGCCCGAGAAGAAGATCATCACCATCGAGGACCCGGTGGAATACGAGCTGGCGGGCGTCGCCCAGATCCCGGTGCGGCCGAGCCGCGGCTTCACCTTCGCCACGGGCCTGCGCGCCATCCTCCGGCAGGACCCCGACGTCATCATGGTCGGCGAGATCCGCGATGTGGAGACGGCGGAGATCGCCATCCGCGCCGCGCTGACGGGCCACCAGGTCTTCAGCACGCTGCACACGAACGACGCCCCGGGCGCGGTCACCCGCTTGATCGACATGGGCATCGAGCCCTTCCTCATCTCTTCGTCGCTCGAAGGCGTCCTCGCGCAGCGTCTGGTCCGGCGCATCTGCCCGGCTTGCCGGACGCCCGCCACGGTGGCGCCGACGGTCCGGGAGAAGATGGAGCTGCTCAGCGGGCAGCCGCTGGGAGGCGAGTTCTGGACCGGGGCCGGCTGCGCGGAATGCCGCGGGACCGGCTACCGCGGACGGGTCGGCCTCTTCGAGCTGCTCGTCGTCACCGGCGAGCTCCGCGAGCTGATCCTCCAGCGCCGATCCAGCGCCGAGCTGCGCGCCCGTTCGCGCGGCCACATGATCAGCCTGTTCGAGGACGGCCTCCGCAAGGCCGCCGCCGGGATGACCTCGCTGGAGGAGATCGTCCGCGTGTGCTCGGGCGACGTCCAGGAATGAACACCTTCCGCTACCAAGGAGGTGCCGGTCCCGGCGGGGACGCTTCGGGCATCATCGAAGCCGAGGACCGCCGGACCGCTCTACGGCTGCTCGCAGCGCGCGGCGTCTTCCCGGCTTCGCTTGAAGCCAGCGGGAAAGCCGCCGGCCCGGCCACCGTTCCCGCGGCTCTGCCGACGATCGGGATCCGGTTCGGCACGGGCATCCGGCGCAAGGAGATCACGGCCTTCTCGCGCGAGCTGGCGGCGTTGCTGGGGGCGGCCATCCCAATCCCGCAGGCCTTGGACGGCATCGCCGACGCGGAGACCAACCCGGCGTTCAAAGCCGTGCTCACCGGCCTCGCCGGCGAGGTGCGGACCGGTTCCTCGCTCTCGGCGGCATTGGCGCGGCACCCGAAGCTCTTCGGCAACCTTTACACCAGCATGGTGCGCGTCGGCGAGGAGGCGGGCGCGCTACCGAGGGTGATCGACGACCTCGCGGACCTGCTGGAGAGCACGGACGAGATCCGCGGCGAAGTCGTCGCCGCGATCGCCTATCCGCTCTTCGTGCTCGGGTTCGGCTTCGTGACCGTGCTCGTGCTGCTGACCGTCGTGCTTCCGAAACTCTTCGCGATGCTGGACGAGATGCTCGACGTGTTGCCGCTGCCGACGTTGATCCTGCTCCGGGTCAGCGGATTCTTCTCGCAGCACTGGCCGTGGCTGCTGCTCGGGGCGACCGGCTTGGGCGCGCTGTTCCGCTGGCAGATCCGGACCCCGGCCGGCGCGCTGTGGTGGGACGGTGTGAAGCTCCGCGTGCCGGTCCTCGGCCCGTTGGTCCGCACCGCGGCCTTGAGCCGGTTCGCGCGGACCTTGGGCATCCTCTTGAAGAGCGGTGTGTCGCTGCTGCCCGCGCTCCGCATCGTCGAGGCCACCGTCGGCAACCTCGTCCTCGCCGCCCAGCTCGCCCGCGTGGGCGAGGAGACCCGCGGCGGCGATTCGTTGGCAGCGCCGCTCCGCAAGCTCGGGATCTTCTCGCAAAGCGCCGTCCAGATGATCGCCGCGGGCGAGGAATCCGGGAAGCTCGACGAGATGCTCGGCAAGGTCGCCCTGATCGAGGAGCGCCACCTCCGGAACCAGACCAAGACGTTGGTCTCGCTGCTTGCACCGGTCCTCATCCTGATCGTCGGCGGCGTGGTCGGGTTCATGGTCCTCGCCATCCTCCTCCCCATCTTCCGCCTCAGCCGAGGCATCCACTGAAGCGAACTCTCATCCCTCATGAAGTCCCGTCATCCTATCCCTCGCCACGCCGGCTTCACGCTGTTGGAGATCATGGTCGTCGTGATCATCCTCGGCATCCTGGCCGCCACCATCATCCCGCAGTTCATCGGCGCGACCCAGGAAGCGAAGGTCGGCGCGGCCAAGGCCCACGTCGCCGAGCTCGAGTCCGCCCTAGAGAGGTATCAGCTCCACATGGATCGCTACCCGACCCAAGAAGAGGGCCTCGCGGTCCTCGTGGGCGCGCCGGCGAACGAGGCCGCGAAATGGCGCGGCCCCTACATCAAGCAGCTCCGCAACGACCCTTGGGGCCAGCCCTACCAGTATCGCCGCGGCGGCTCGCACCATCCCAACAGCTTCGACCTCTGGTCGCGCGGGGCCGACGGCGCGGAGGGCGGCGAAGGCGACGCGGCGGACATCGGCAACTGGTGAACCGATGGACCGCGCCCTCCCAACGCCCGTCGCCCGCCGCGCTTTCACGCTCGTGGAACTGCTGGTCGTCATCGTGCTCATCACGGTGCTGTCGGCTGTGCTCGTGCCGGAGATGCGCGGGACGTTCGAGGAGGCGTTGCTGCGCTCCAGCGCGCGCCAACTGATCGGTGCGAGCGGCGTCGCCTACAGCCGCGCGGTGGCGGACGGCCGGGCGCATCGTCTTCACTTCGACCCGGCAACGGGTCGCTACCGGGTCGAGCGCCGGGCAGATCATGCGACGGGACCGGACCGGACGGACCGGGCCGCCAACGAAGACGTGCCCGGCGGCCGGGGCGTGATCGATCCCCGCATCGCCGTCCAGCTCCGTCATCCTGCTGGTGACGGCGACGACGGCGGCGGCAGGGCCCCGGCTTCGACGGACGGCCCCGCAGAGGGAACCGCGAAGGAAGCCGTGGTCGGCGGCGACGGCGTGGATTTCTTCCCCGACGGCACGGCACAGGCCGCGGAGTTCATCCTGCGCGACCGGGCGGGGTTCCGGCTAGCGCTGCGCGTCAACCCGGTCACCGCCCGGCTCCAGGTCCGGGAGCTCACCGAACGATGAGAACGAGCTGCGAGCTTCCGTCGCGAAAAGGTGCAGAAGCCGCGAAGATGCCGGCCGACCGCGGGTCGTCTCCGCGTCTCTTGGTGCCGTCCTCACCTCTTTGTGGTCATCCGTATTCCGCGACGGGCAGGTGCGCGGCGCGGCGCCGGGCAGGGTTCTCGCTGGTCGAGGTGATGGTCGCGGTCGTGGTGCTGGCGGTCGCTCTGAC
>JANNAJ010000731.1:0-1977 GCA_031384285.1 Verrucomicrobiota bacterium | reverse complement strand
GAAGGAAGGCATCGTCACCGACTTCACCCACAAGGAAGCGCTCGGGAAACTGGTTCGCTATGAATCGTCGGCGGCGGAGAAAGGCAAGCTCCCCTCGCTCGCCGAGTACGTGAAGCGCATGCCGGCCGAACAGACCGAGATCTATTGCCTCATGGCGCCGAACCGCGCGGCCGCCGAGAGCAGCCCGTACCACGAGGTCTTCCGCGACCGGAAGTTCGAGGTGCTGTTCCTCTTCGACGCGTGGGACGAGTTCGTCATGGAGCACCTGCGCGAGTTCGACGGCAAGACGCTCAAGGCCGCCGAGAAGGCCGAACTGGATCTTAAGGAACCCAAGAAAGAAGGCGCGCTCGACGAGGCCACCGCCAAGGGCCTCGCCGAATGGATCAAGACATCCCTCGGCGACAAGATCGGCGAGGTGCGCGTCTCGCAGCGCCTCGTGGACAGCCCCGCGGTCGTCGTGGATTCCGACCGCCACATGACCAACTCCATGCGCCGGATGCTCAAGGCCATGAAGAAGGACGACGAGGCGATCGCCCCGGCCCAGCAGGACCTGGAGATCAACCCGGCGCATCCGATCATCGCCCGCCTCGAGGTGATGCGACAGAAAGACCCGGCTTTCGCGGCCGAGGTGACCGAACAGGTGCTCGACAGCGCCCGCGTCGCCGCCGGCGTGCTCGAGGATCCGCGCGCGATGCTGAAGCGCATGAACCAGCTGCTGGAACGCGTGCTCGCGTGAGCGGATCCGGCGCGACCTCCCATGAAAGCCATCCAGCTCCAGCAGCCGCAGTCCTTCCGCGTCATCGACATCGCCGAACCCGCCGCGCCCGGTCCGGGCGAGGCGCTCCTGCGCGTCCACCAAGTCGGCATCTGCGGCACCGACCTCGGCGGGTACCTCGGCAAGATGCCGTTCTATTCCTACCCGCGGATCCCCGGCCATGAACTGGGCGTGGAGGTGCTGGCGGTCGGCGAAGGCGTGACCGGGGTCCGTCCGGGCGACCGCTGCGCCGTGGAGCCCTATCTCAACTGCCAGCGCTGCCACGCGTGCCGCACCGGCCACAGCAACTGCTGCGAACACAACCTCACCCTCGGCGTGATGACCGACGGCGGTCTCACCGACCGGATCTTGCTCCCGGCCCGCAAGCTCCATGTCTCGGCCAAGCTCGGCTACGAGGCGCTGGCGCTGGTCGAGACGCTCGCCATCGGCTGCCACGCGGTCGCGCGCGGCAACCCGAGGCCCGGCGAGCACGTCCTCGTCATCGGCGCGGGCCCGATCGGGCTCTCCGTCGTCGAGTTCGCTAAGCTCAGCGGCGCGAAGACCATCGTCATGGACATGAACGAAGGCCGGCTCGCCTTCGTGCGGGAGAAGATGGGCGTGCCCGACACCCTCCTCGCCACAGGCGACGGCAAAGAACTGGAACGGCTCGCCGAGCTGACCGGCGGCCAGCTCGCCGATGTCGTCGTGGACGCCACGGGCAGCGCCAAGTCGATGAGCCAGGCCCTCGGATATTGCGCCTTCGCCGGACGGCTCGTGTACGTCGGCATCACCCAGCAGGAGCTTACCTTCCTCCACGCACCGGTCATGCACCGCCGCGAACTGACCCTCATGGCCAGCCGCAACGCGCTCCCGCCGGACTTCATCCGCATCATCCGCCTGATCGAGGACGGCCTGATCGACACCGGTACTTGGATCACCCATCGCGCTCCGATGGATGGCATGATCGAGGCCTTTCCCGGTTGGCTGAAACCGGAGAACGGCGTCCTCAAGGCGATGGTCGCGGTCTGATCTCTCCGCGGGCGGCCTCCGCCTCCGGAGGATCCACCGCTCCGGGTCGCAACCCCGCGAGGCGACGCGCTTGACCCGCACCGGCACCCCGAGCACAACTCCGCCCACGGATCCTGCGGCAATCAAAAAATCGATGCCCGGTCCCCCTCCGTTCGCCCTCCGCCGCCGGTCCTGATGAACATCCTCGACACCAT
>JANNAJ010000706.1:0-3501 GCA_031384285.1 Verrucomicrobiota bacterium | reverse complement strand
CTGCGCCACGCGGCTGGTGGTGCTGCCGCCGGGAGTGACGGTGGCGATGACGGTGTAATCGCCGGAGCGGTTCGCGTCCGTCGCGTTCACGAAGAGCGTCGGTCCGGTCACACTAGGGATGGTCGTGCTGGTCTTCAGGTTCGTGCCGGCGTGTCGCCATTGGTAGGTGATGAAGCCATCCGCGACGGCCGCGACGCCCAGTAGCACCGGCTGCGATGCGAACAGCGAGAGGTCCTGCGGTTGCGCCGTGATCCGCGGCGGGCCGGGCAGGAGGACGTCGAGATGCACCACCGCGCTGGTGATGGCACCGCCGAAGTCGTTCGTGAAGACGACGAAGTAGTCGCCGGTACGGCTCGTGTCGTTCGCGGGCAGATTGACCGCGGCAAAGCCGAAGCCCTGTCCGGCGGCGCCGGCGAGGGGCGCGTTGTTCTTGAACCACTGATGGCCCGTGGTGACCTCGGTCGAGCACTGCGCCGTGAGATTGAAGCCCAAGCTCAGCTTCACCGTGCCGCCGACCGGCTGCTGGGTCATCACCATCGCCGCGGGAGGCCGGACGGTGATGGTGGCGACCCGGCTCGTGACCGTGCCGAAGGCGTTGCCGACGAGGACGACGAACTCGCCCGCGCGCTCCTTGGAGTTCTGGCCGAGGTTGAGCGCTTGGAAGGTCTGGGAAGGCAGGTTGGTCCCCGCGTGTTGCCACTGGTACGTCAGCGGTCCGCCGCTGGTGGCCGTGACGCCGAGGAACAGGCTGTCACCGGCGCCGATGGTCTTCGTCTCGGGCTGCACCGTGATGACCGGCGGCGCGGGCGCGGGAGGCACCGGCAGACGGAACATGCCGAACGTGTTCTGGATGCCGTCCACGAAGACCTGGGCGAAGAGCAGCTTGCCGTCCGGCTGCATGGCGAAGGCGCGCGTCGTCTGCGTGCCCAGGCCCGACACGCTGCCGGCGTTGGGCAGGTCGAGGCTTCCCGCGAGCCTGCCCGCCGCCGTCAGGTAGAAGAAGCTGACGCGCCGGTCGCCCGCGGTCGGGTTCCGCACCGCCACCGCGCCGCCATCGGGGAGGAACGCCGCGGGCACCGGATGCACGCCCTGGCCGTTTGGTTGGGTCAGGAAGATGAAGTTCGCGTCCGGTGTGCCGTCCGCCGAGACACGTTGGATCTGCGGGGTGAAGTTCCCGGGCGGGGCCAGATAGCCGGCGACCAGGACGCTGCCATCCGCCGCGACCGCGAAGCGGCTCTCGTCCTGCAACTGGAAGGGAAACTTGAACGTGCTGTCCAACGAACCGTCCGCCTTGAGCCAGAACAGATACTGGAGGCCCCCGGAGCCGGGGTTGTTGTCGCCCTGCAACGCCAGCGTGTGGCCGTCGGGCTGCGCGTGAAGCTGCAGCGCTTGGAGCCCTTTCTGGATGCCGCTGGTGTATTGGAAGGCCGCGTCGGGCGAACCATCGGCATTCAGGCGTGCCGGTCCGAAGACGCCCGCGGTGGCTAGGAACGTGGTGTAGAGCACCTTGCCATCGGCCTGAACGGTGAATCCGTTCAGCACGCTCGCGTTGCCCGCGTTGAACGTCGGGTCCACTGTGCCATCCGCGTTGAAGCGGATGATGTTGGTCCGCGCCACCGCGCCCGTGGTGAAGAACGACGGCTGCCCCGTCGCGAAGAACCGACCGTCCAGCAACCGCACCATCGCCGTCACGACCGGTTTCCCGAACGGGCTGGTCGCGCCGATGGGCGGGGCGAACGACTCATCGAGCGAACCGTCGGCATTCAACCGCGCCAATCCGGGATGCGACGAGCCACCGATGGTCGTGAAGCTTCCGCCGATGAGGATCTTTCCGTCCGGCAACACGATGGCCGCATTCGGCAGGCCGTCCATCGGCAGGGTCTGGAACGTCGTGTCGCGGGCGGGCGGCAACGCCGCGCGGACGGCGGTGCCGGCGGACGCGAGCGCGAGCAACAGGAAACCGGCAACCGACCGGCGAATGCGGAGGAAGAGGGGATCGGATCTCATGAATTACGGGTGCCAACGATGCACCACGGCCTACCCGGTCGACAATATCCGAACGAAAGGGTACGTGGTTCTACGTAGCCGAGCGGCCGGCCGGAAAACCTGAAGGCTTGAGGTCCAAGGCTCCGGTCGGATCCAAAGACCGGGTTCGTCGATCAAACTTGCCAGTTTTCTTCGCCGCCTCGGGTCGGAACCACCGCCGGACTTGGTGTCAGGCCTTCGTGCCGGCCGCGACGCGGGGAACGGTGGCCGCGGTGTACAACGCGATGAACTCGGCGACACCGGCCGGGCGCGGATTGAAGGTCGCGGTCCACTGGCGCGCCGCTTCGGCCGCGAGGCCCGGGATGCCGGCAGGATCCACCCCGGCTTCGGCGAGCGACCGGGGGATCCCCGCGTGGTCGAGCAGCGCCTCGATCCGGACGAGCAGCGCCCGCACGGCGGAGGCCTCGTCCTCGCCCGGCAGCGCGATGCCGGAAGCGGCCGCGAGCGCGGCGTAGGCCGAACGTGCGCCGGGATCTCCGGCGGCATTGAAACGGACCACATGGGGCAGCATCAGGCCCACGGCGGCGCCGTGGACGACGCCGTGGTGCGCGGTCAACGGATTGGCGGCGGAGTGGGCGGCACCGAGCATCGAGTTTTCGATGGCGATCCCGGCGAAGGCGGCGCCGAGCGACATCCGTCCGCGGGCATCGATGTCGCCAGGGATGCCGATCACCCGCGGAAGGGCAGGAGCCAGCAGCTTGAACGCCTCGGTCGAATACATCTCCGACACCGCGTTGCGCTTCCGGGTCACCAGCGTCTCGACCGCGTGGGCGATGGCGTCGATGCCGGTGACGGCCGTGACGCGCCGCGGCTGCGAGACGGTGAGCTCGGGATCGAGCAGGGCGATGCGCGCGGCGGCCTTGGGGTCGAGGCAGGCCATCTTCTGGTGCGTCGCCTCGTCGGCGATCAGCGCGGCCGATTGGCATTCGCTGCCGGTTCCCGCCGTGGTCGGGATGGCGATCAGCGGGAGCATCGGTCGCGTCGCCTTGCCGACGCCCCAGTAGTCCTTCATCTCGCCGCCATTGGTCAGGATGAAGTTGGCGCCCTTCGCGGTGTCCATCGAGCTGCCGCCACCGAGGCCGACGAGGATATCGATCCGTCCGGCGCGGGCCGCGGCCAGGCAAGCGGCGACGTCGGCGGTGGTCGGGTTCTCGCGGACGCCGTCGAACACGGTGACGGCGATGCCGGCGCTTGCGAGGACGTCCATCGTCCGGCCCGCGTGGCCCGCGGCCACGATGCCGCGGTCGGTGACCAGGAGCGCACGCATGCCGCCGAGGCCCTTCGCGAGCTCGCCGACCTTGCGGAGCTCACCGGCGCCGAACACGAGGCGGGTGCGGACGCTGCTGTCGAAGGGCGTCAACGGAGCGGTAGGGGCTACGTGCATCATGAGCGGCGACAGACTCGCGCATGGCCGCGGTTGTTCAAGTTCCGGTTGGACGGACCGCAGCCACGGCT
>JANNAJ010000705.1:0-1849 GCA_031384285.1 Verrucomicrobiota bacterium | reverse complement strand
GGCGGCCTCCAGCGCGGCGCAGATCTCCTTCACCAGCCGGAGCGCCTCGACCGGCGGCAACGGGCCGCGCTTCAGCAGCGCGCCGAGATCGCCGCCTTCCACCAGTTCCATCGCGAAATACAGATGGCCCGCCGCGCTCTGCCCGAATCCGAAGACCGAGAGGATGTTCGGGTGGCGGAGCCGGGCGAGCAGCTGGGCCTCGCGCCGGAAACGCTCGGCGAAAGCCGCGTCGGCTCCCAATTCCGGCGGCAACAGCTTGATGGCCACGCGGCGTTCCAGCTCCGTCTGCCGCGCCTCATAGACCGCCCCCATGCCGCCACGTCCGATCAGCCGCAGGATCTCGTGGCCCGGCACCACGCCTTTCAGCGCCTCAGGGCTCGGAGGCTCCCACGCGACCGGCGTCCTGGCCGACGGGGAACGCAACCCCTCGGCCAACAGACCGTCGAGGTCCAATCCCTGCAGCGTTGAGAGGATGTCGGACACGGTGTCCATGGATTCTGCGCCAGGATCAGGAGGTTGTGACAGGGAGAAAGACGGAGGTGGGCGTTCTTGCCGCCGTCCACCGGGTCGGGCTCAATCCCGTCGACTTTGACCTCGACGTTTCCTGCCACCCGATGGTCGGTGATCGCCGCCGCTGGAACCGGCGGCGACCCTGCGGCGGCGCGCACCGCGCTCGACGAGGTGTGCCGGCTCTACTGGTATCCGCTCTACGCCTTCGCCCGCCGTCGCGGTCTCGGGCCCGAGGACGCCGAGGACGCCACCCAAGCCTTCTTCGCCAGCCTGCTCGGGACGAACCTGCTCGGCGAAGCCGACCCCGCCATGGGACGTCTGCGCTCGTTTCTCCTGAAGGCTTTTGCCCGCGACCTCACCGACGCCCGGCGCAGCGCCACGCGGGAGAAACGCGGCGGTACGGTCGAGCGGGTCCCGCTCGATCTGGAAGCGGCGGAGATCCGGTACCAAGCCGAGCCGGCCGGCGCCGAACCGGTACACCAGTTCGAGGTCGCCTGGGCCGCGGTGGTGCTGGCGAGCGCGGTCCGCCAGGTTGAGGTCGATTATTCGGCTTCCGGCCGCGGCGCTTTGTTCACCGCCTTGCGTCCGTACTTGGGCTCCAGTTCGGGCCCGGGCGGACCGCCGGATCCGGCGCGCCTCGCGGCGGAGCTGGGCCTGAGCGACGTCGCCTTCCGGCAGGCCCTCTCCCGTCTGCGCGACCGCTTCCGCGCCGCCCTCCGCGCGCAGATCGCCGATACTCTTCGATCGCCGGACGAAGCAACGATCGACGAGGAACTCCGCGGTCTGCGCGCGGTGCTCGCCGCCGGAACCTGATCAGGGACCGCGATTGACGGCCGCGTCGGCGACCCGGCCCGCGATTGCGGCCGGTGGTCGGACGTGCCATCACCTCCGCCATGGAAGCCCGTCTGATCCTGCTGCCGCTGGCGTTGGCTGCGCTCACCACCATGTCGTCCGCCGAGGCGGTCAAGGACCGCAAAGGCGCGGTGCTCGATGACCGGGCCAACCTCGAGCACGACCGGCGCTGGATCTACAACGACTTCCCGAAGGGCTTCGCCGAGGCGAAGCGCACGGGCAAGCCGTTGCTCGTCACGTTGCGCTGCGTGCCGTGCCTCGCGTGCGCGGGCATCGACGCGCGGGTGCTGATGCAGGACCTGGAGCTGACGCCGCTGCTGGACCAGTTCGTCTGCGTACGGGTGATGAACGCCAACGCGCTCGACCTGTCGCTCTTCCAGGTCGATTACGACCTCTCCTTCTCCACGGTCTTCTTCAACGCCGACGGCACGGTCTACGGCCGCTACGGCTCGTGGACCCATCAGGCCGACTCGAAGGACGACACCAT
>JANNAJ010000689.1:0-12178 GCA_031384285.1 Verrucomicrobiota bacterium | reverse complement strand
CAAGACCGGGAGCCCGGTGGTCCCATTGTTGACCGGACCGATACCTCGCGTCGTGGAGGTCATCGGTTCGCTCGGAGCGACTCTCGATAACCGGATCGCTCCGCTGTTGCTTCCGATCGCGGTCGATCCCGCCCGCCCGTTGGACGTGCGGACGGCGGCGGTGCGAGCGGTGGCACGGGTCAACGAGGGCGCGGATGGATTGTTGGCGATGGCTGTGGCCGGAAAAATCACGGACGATCTCCGATATGTGGTCGGTGGGGAACTGCGCGGTGCCCGTCGCCCTGCGGTCCGTGAGCAAGCGGAGAAACTGTTCCCTGCGCCGCTCGCGAAGGAAGGCAAGGCGCTTCCGCCCATCGCAGAATTGTTGAAGATCCCCCGAGATGCCCGCCGCGGTGCCGCGGTTTTCCGACGGGCCGATATCGGGTGCATCAACTGCCATCAGGTCGGTGTCGAAGGCGTCGACCTCGGGCCGAAACTCTCGGAGATCGGCGGCAAGCTCGGCAAAGAGGCGCTCTCCGAGGCCATCCTGGACCCGAGCGCGGGGATCTCGTTCGGCTTCGAGGCATGGGCGATCGAGCTGAAGAACGGCGATGAAGCGTCCGGGATCATCGCGAGCGAGACCGAGGATGAGATCGTGCTCAAGACCGCGACCGGTGCGACATCGAGGCACAAGAAAGCCGACATCGCCAAACGCGAGAAACAGAAGCTCTCCATCATGCCGGCCGGGCTGCAACAGAACATGACCACGCAGGACTTCGCGGACCTCTTGGAGTACCTCGCTTCGCTCAAGAAGCCGGCGAACTGATCGGTGGTTTCTCCTTCTCGGTTCCGGTCCTTCGCCGTCTGATACGGGCCGATGGTAGCCCGTGTCACCTTGGAGATCGCGCTCCGGAAGGAGTTCGACTACGCCATCCCGGCGGAGTTCGTCGGGCGTGTCGAGGTCGGGACCCGGGTGAAGGTCCCGTTCGGCCATCGGCAGGTGCTGGGCGTGGTCACGGCGTTGGCGGACGATTCCGCACACGCCAACCTCAAGGCCATCACCCGCGTGATCGGCACCCAGAGCCTGGTCACGCCGAAGGTGCTCGCGCTCGCGCGTTGGATCTCCGATTACTACTGCTGCCCGGTGGAGACGGCGCTGAAGAGCGTCCTTCCCGATTCGGTGCGCAAGGAGGAGGAAGGCTGGCGCGAACGTCTCCATGTGCATGCCCTGCCGCCGCCGGCCGGGTTCCCGAAGCTGACCCAGCGGCAGGAGACCATCTGGCGGATCATCGAGGAATGGCGGGAACTTCCGCTCCAGGAACTGCTGCGGTTGGGCGAGACCACGGGGGAGACCGTCCGCAAGCTCGAGGACAAAGGCTTGGTGCGGATCGCTCCGAAGGTGGACGAGCGCGATCCCTACGCGAAGGAACAGATCGTCGCGACACAGCCTCTTCCGCTGAACGCCCGTCAATCCGAGGCGCTGGCCAAGATCATCTCGGCGACGGACCGGCCGGCGCAGAAGGACGGCACCGGTGGCGGTGGTCCGGCTCCGGCGTTCCTGCTCCACGGCGTCACCAGTTCAGGCAAGACGGAGGTCTATCTCCAGGCCATCGCCCATGTGCTGGAGCAGGGCAGGGGAGCCATCGTGCTGGTGCCCGAGATCGCGCTGACGCCGCAGACGGTCGAGCGGTTCAAGGCCCGGTTCTCATCGGGGCCCCGGCAGACCTTGGTGGCGGTGCTGCATTCGCATTTGAGCAGCGGCGAGAGGCATGACGAGTGGCACAAGATCCGGCAAGGCCGGGCCAAGATCGTCATCGGCGCGCGGTCGGCGATCTTCGCGCCGGTGGACCCGCTCGGGCTCGTCATCGTCGACGAGGAGCACGAGCATTCGTACAAGCAGGAGGAGGCGCCGCGGTACCACGCGCGGGATGTCGCGGTCGTCCGCGGCCAGCGCGAAGGCGCGGTGGTCGTGCTGGGCAGCGCGACGCCTTCGCTCGAGAGCTACCACAACGCGAAGCGAGGGAAGTACACGCTGCTGGAGATGCCGGACCGGGCCACCGAGATGAAGTTGCCGGTCGTGCGCGTGGTCGACATGCGGCAGGAGCAGCTCCGCCGCAAGGGCCCGCCGCCGATCTTCTCCGAGCCGCTCAAGGAGGCGATCACCCAGCGCCTCGAACGGGGCGAGCAGACGATGCTCTTCCTCAACCGCCGTGGCTACTCGACCTCGCTGCAGTGCGAGAAATGCGGTTTCGTGGCCGGTTGTCCGAACTGCAGCGTCTCGCTGACATTCCATCGGGCGGCGCAACGGCTCATGTGCCACATCTGCGGGCACGAGGAACGGGTCCCGACCAAGTGCCCTCAGCCCCAGTGCGCCGATCCGGCGATCCGTTTCTCCGGCGTGGGCACCGAGCGGGTCGAGGACACCCTGGCGAAGCTCTTCCCCAAAGCGCGCGTCCAGCGGATGGATTCCGACACGCTCAAGCGGAAGGACGATTTCCGCAGGATCCTCACGGATTTCCGCATGGGCAAGACCGACATCCTGGTCGGGACGCAGATGATCGCGAAAGGGCTCCATTTCCCGAATGTCACGCTCGTCGGGATCATCTACGCCGACATGGCGCTGCACATCCCTGATTTCCGGGCGGGCGAACGGACCTTCCAACTCCTCACCCAGGTCAGCGGGCGCGCCGGCCGGGGCGATATCGAGGGCGAGGTCTTCGTGCAGAGCTTCACGCCGTTCCATCCGGCGATCCAATACGCGCGGCGGCACGATTTCCTCGGCTTCTACGACCAAGAGATCGAGTTCCGGGAGCAACTGCGATATCCGCCGTTCGCGCGGGTGGCGTTGCTCACGCTGAAAGGTCGGAACGAGGAGAAGGTGAAGTTCACGGCCGACCACATCCGCAAGTGGCTCGACGGGCATCTTGCCGGATGGACCGACCTGGTGATCGCGGGACCGGCTCCGGCGCCGTTGGCCCGGGCCGAATCGTTCTTCCGGTACCAGCTGATGCTGCGCGCGCGCCAGATGTCGCGCCTGAGCTCTGAACTGACGAAGCTCCAGATCGGCGTGGCGCTTCCGGAGGACATCACGCTCACGGTCGACGTCGATCCGGTGAGCCTCGCCTGAGCGACGGGGCATCGTTCACGTCGGACAGCGGGTGTCCGACCCTTGGGTGGAATCTCTCGGCATGAAGAACGAGATGCCGCCCGCCGAGACCCGGTCCGCGATCGCTCCCGCGACCCACGGGAACCACGCCGACCAGCTCGACCTCACGTTGTTGTCGGAACCGGCCGTGCGCCGTGCGCCGCGCCGTCAGCGTCCTTGCTCGCGGGAACGGGCCCGCTGGTGGTTCGCCCAGATGCGCCGCGTCGTCGACGAGGTCTGCGACGCGGGCCCCGTGGTCGCGCGATGACTGTGGGTTGTTTTTTGGTTCGAGCCTTGCCCGCGGCCGCTCCTACATTGGCCCCGTGAGACTCAACCACGGGCTTCATCTGGCCTATTGCACCAACGTCCACCGCGGTGGTGATTGGGCGGAGACCTTCGCCGGCCTGGAGCAGCACACGCTCGCGGTCCGGCGCCGGGTCTCGCCGGGGCGGCCGTACGCGATCGGCCTCCGCCTCAGCGACACGGCGTCCCGTGAGTTGTCGGAGCCGGCGAAGCTCCGGGCCTTCCAGGCCTGGCTCGCGCGGAACGACTGCTACATCTTCACGATCAACGGATTCCCTTACGGCAACTTCCACGGCACGCGCGTCAAGGAACAGGTCTCGCAACCGGATTGGACCACGCAGGACCGGCTCGCCTACACCAATCGGCTCTTCGATCTGCTCGCGGTGCTGGTGCCGGACGGCGTCGAAGCCTCCGTCAGCACGGTGCCGGTGAGTTTCAAGGCGTTCCGGCTGGGCGAGCGCGGGTTGCGGACCGCGCGCGAGAACCTTTGGCGGTGCGTCGAGCACCTGGAGCAGCTCACCCGCCGCACCGGGAAGAAGTTCCATCTCGGGTTGGAGCCGGAACCCTTCGGCACGGTCGAGAACACCACGGAGTTCCTCACGCTGTTCCGGCAGCTCGAGGACGATCGTCCGGGCGACATGCGGCTGCGCGAGCACCTCGGCATCAACTACGACACCTGCCATTTCGCGCTCCAGTACGAGTCTCCCGCCGAGGCCCTGGGCCATCTGGCCAAGCACGGCGTCAAGATCAGCAAGCTCCACCTGAGCAACGCGCTCCGGGTGCATCCGACCACGGAGGTCCGGGAAGCGCTCCGGGCGTTCGTCGACGACATCTATTTCCACCAGGTCATCGAGCGCCGCGCCGACGGCGAGCTGTTCCGGTACGCGGACCTCGATGAAGCGTTGGCGACGTCGGTGAGCGACGGCCCGCAGTTCGACCGGGAGTGGCGGATCCACTTCCATATCCCGCTCCACGCGCCGGAGACGGCGATGTTCGGCACGACCGCCGGCCATCTGCGCGGTGTGCTCGACGAGGTGAAGCGCCGTCCCGCTCTCTGTTCCCATCTCGAGATGGAGACGTACACCTGGGAAGTGCTCCCCCGCGGGCTCAAACAACCGACCGTCGTGGACATGCTCGCCAGCGAGTACGCGTGGACGCTTTCGGAACTGGAGCAACGCGGGATACGACCGGTGTGAGCCGACGTCACCTGCTCCAACTGGCGGCTGGTATCCGCGGGTTGCTCTGAAAGAATGCCCCCGTCGAACATGAACCTGAAGAAAGCCGTCATCACCGCCGCGGGGAAGAACCAGCGCACGCTTCCTCTCCAGTCGCTCGTGGACAGCGACGGCACCACGAAGACCGCGCTGGCGATCATCATCGAGGAGGCGCTCGCCGCCGGTGTCGAAGAGGTCGCCATCGTCATCCAACCCGGTGACCAGACGGCTTACGCCACCGCCGCGGGACCCCATGCGGCGCGCATCACCTTCGTCGAGCAGGCCGAGCCGCTCGGGTACGGCCATGCCGTGGCCTGCGCCCGGACCTTCACCGCCGGTGCACCGTTCCTGCTGCTCGTCGGCGACCACCTTTACATCAACAGCGAGGCCCGCGGATGCGCCCGGCAGCTGGTCGAGCTGGCGGCTTCGACGTCGTGCTCGGTATCCGCCGTCCAAGCGACCCACGAGAGCAAGCTGCCCTACTACGGGGCGGTCGGCTGCAAGCGGGTCGCTGGGCAGGCCGGCCTCTACGAAGTGACCGAAGTTCTCGAGAAACCGACGCCGACGGAGGCCGAGCAACGCCTCGTCGTCCCGGGCCTGCGCGCCGGCCATTACCTCTGCTTCTTCGGCATGCACGTGCTCACCTCCACCGTCATGGACCTGCTCGCCGGATCGGTCGAGGCGGCCGGCGGAAAAGGCGTCCATCTTTCCGCCGCGCTGGCGAAGCTAGCGAAGAAGGAGCGCTACCTCGCGACGGAGCTGAAGGGCCGCCGCTACGACATCGGCGCGAAGTACGGCCTGCTGACCGCCCAGCTCGCGCTGGCCTTGGCCGGCGACGACCGCGACGAAGTGTTGGGCGGCCTCGTCGAGCTCCTTGCCCAGCGGACCCGGTGACCCCGCACGGCCGGCCGGAACCGGCAGGCCCACTCTCCCGCGCCCGACCATGATCTCCCTGCTACCGCTCATCACCTCCGCCGATCCGGCGGTGCGCGACCAGTCGCTCGATGCCTCGTGCCGCGTCGCCTCGGTCGCCGAGCTTCTCGCCGCCTGCGACGAGCTCGACGGCTTCCGCCGCAAGGCCGAGAATCTCTACGAACGCGTCCGCGCGCTGTTCTTCCTCTCGGCGATCCATCGGTTCCATCTGCCCGAGAAGCTCCGGTCCGCCGGCCCGCCGGACCGGTCCGCCGCCTTGATCCCGTTCCGCGGCTACGAGCAGCTGCTCCATCGGCGGTTCGAGGAAGCGATCGACACCTTCCTCGCGCTCCAGGCCGGGCAGGGCCCGAGCGACGGGCTGGCCTCCGCGCTCGCCAACGCCTACCACCGGCTCGCCTTCCAGACGCTGGCCGACCAGGTGCGGCGCAGCGTCCGCAGCGTGCGCGGCAACCAGTGGATGTTCCGCATGGGACACCCGGCCGACCAGCCGCTGCGCATCCGGCCCGAGCTGCTCCGGCGCGGCGCGGACGGCGCGTATCCGATCCTGCGCGAGCTGACGCCGGTGCGGATGGACCTCACCCATTCGGCGTGGAGCGACATCTTCTTCCTCGGGATGGATTTCCCCGAGGGCGCGAAGGTCGTCAACGTCTCCGTCGATCTCGGTGTCCATGGCCGCGACGCCAGGCCGCGGCCGCCCGTCAGCGCGTGGTTGCGCGTGCTCGACGAACCCGTGCTGCGCCTCACGTCCGTCGACCTCGGCGCGACCGCGGACATCACCGCGCTGGGCGAGGTGTTCGATTTCGCGAAGGATCATCTCGGCCTGCTCAAGGCGGCGGTGATCGCTTCCGGGATCGTACCGCCCGGGATCGAAGGCTCGGGCCAATCGTTGGCCGATCTGCTCGCGCACATCGTCGGGCCGGGGCGCGGCATCGAGATCGTGTCGTGCGTGAACGACATCCCGAAAGGATCGCGTCTGGCCGTCAGCACGAACCTGCTCGGCTCGCTCATCAGCGTCTGCATGCGCGCGACCGGCCAGACGACCGGCGGCGCGGACAAGGGCGATGTGACCGGACCGTTGTCGGAGGCCGACCGGCGGATCGTGCTCGCGCGGGCGCTGCTCGGCGAATGGTTGGGCGGCAGCGGCGGCGGTTGGCAGGATTCCGGCGGTGTCTGGCCCGGCATCAAGCTCATCACCGGCGTGCCCGCGTCGGGGTCCGATCCGGAGTGGGGCATCTCCCGCGGATGCCTGATGCCCTCGCACCATGTGTTCTCGACGGACGAGATCCCCGAGAGCGCGCGGCAGGCGCTGCAGGATTCGCTCGTGGTCGTCCACGGCGGCATGGCGCAGAACGTCGGCCCGATCCTCGAGATGGTGACCGAGAAATATCTGCTCCGCTCGGAGGCCGAATGGATCGGCCGCAAGGACGCGCTCACGGTGCTCGACGAGGTCATCTCGGCCCTGCGCCGCGGCGACATCCGGGCGTTGGCCGCGGCGACGACGCGGAACTTCCGCCAGCCGATCCAGACGATCATCCCGTGGGCCTCCACGTTCTACACCGAACAGCTCATCGCCAAGGCGAGCGCGGCGTTCGGCGAGGATTTCTGGGGCTTCTGGATGCTCGGCGGGATGAGCGGCGGCGGCATGGGCTTCATCTTCGCACCGCACCGGAAGGTCGAGGCGCAGGCGCGGATGCAGGAGATCATGTCGGCGACCAAGCGCGAGCTGCAGCACGCGTTGCCGTTCGCGATGGAGCCGGTCGTGTTCGATTACGCCATCAACGAGCACGGCACCTCCGCCGACCTCCTCGCCGGCGACGACGCGCTGATGCCGCCGGGCTACTACGCGCTGATCGTGCCCGTTCTCGTCCGCCAGGACCGCCGGGAACTCCCGCTGGCGCGCCGGGCCGAGCTCGACACGTTCGGCGCCGCCGCCCGCACCCGGCCCGAGCTCCGCGGCCTGGTGCAGACCCTTTTCGACGTCCTCCTGCCGCGCGGCCGCTCCGAATCCGCGGGCGGGGTCCCGTTGGCCGATCTGCTGGACCAGAACGGATTCGACCGTGCCCAGCACGAGCAGATCCGCGAGGATCTCCGGGAAGGCCGGATCGGTCTCGCCCAGAACCGTCTCCGCGCCGACGCCATCATCGAGGACGTGAGGCCGGAGGACGTGGCCTTCGTGGACGGGGGGCGCGCTATCGGCGAAACTGCCCTGCGCGCGGGCGAGGTCGCCGTCATCACGCTCGCCGCGGGCGCGGGCTCGCGTTGGACGCAGGGTGCCGGCGTGTGCAAGGCGCTGCATCCGTTCGCCAAGTTCAGCGGACGCCACCGTACCTTCATCGAGGCGCATCTGGCGAAATCCCGCCGCACGTCCCGCGCTTCCGGCACGCCGCTGCCGCATGTCTTCACGACCAGCTACGCGACGCACGGGCCGACCGAGCGGTTCCTCTCCGCCGTCGGCAACTACGGCTACCAGGGCCCGCTCCATCTTTCGCCGGGCAAGAACGTCGGGCTCCGCATGGTGCCGACCGCGCGGGACCTCCGCTTCGCTTGGGAGGAGATGCCGCAGCAACGCCTCGACGAGCAGCAGCAGAAGGTGCGCGAAAGCCTGCGGGCCGCGCTGATCGGTTGGGCGAGATCGGCGGGCGAGGCGTCCGATTACACGGACAACGTCCCGCTGCAGTCCATGCATCCGGTCGGCCACTGGTACGAGGTGCCGAACCTCTTCCGCAACGGCGTGCTCGCCCGCCTGCTCACCGAGCGGCCGCAGCTGCGATGGCTGCTCCTGCACAACATCGACACCCTCGGCGCCGACGTGGATCCGGCCCTGCTCGGCCAGCACATCCGGAGCGGCGCGGCGCTGACCTTCGAGGTCATCACGCGGCGCCTCGAGGACCGCGGTGGAGGGCTCGCCCGGGTGAACGGACGTCCGCGTCTGGTCGAAGGACTGGCCATGCCGCGCGAGGAGGACGAGTTCCGGCTGAGCTACTACAACTCGATGACGACCTGGATCGACCTCGACCGGTTGCTCTCGGCGTTCGGGCTGGCGCGCGAGGACATCGTCGCCGGCGACACGGTCAAGATCACCGCCGCGATCCGCGGGCTGGCCGCGAGGATGCCCACCTACGTCACGCTCAAAGAGGTGAAGAAGCGTTGGGGCCACGGCCAGGAGGACATCTTCCCGGTGACGCAGTTCGAGAAGCTCTGGGGCGACCTGACGGCGTTGCCGGAGATCGAGAGCCGCTTCGTGGTGGTGCCGCGTCCGCGCGGCCAACAGCTCAAGGACCAGGCCCAGCTCGACGGCTGGCTCCGCGACGGCTCGGCGGCGTATGTCGAGAGCCTGTGCGAGTGGGAGTGAACCGCCCGCTGCGCCGCCGCGAGGCGGTGCCCGGAGCCCCGCGGTCGCGCAGGATCATCGCGACAGGTCGGAGGTGCCGGGTTGCTCCGGCGGTCGGCCGGACCTGCTCCGGCCGTCGCCTCACACCATGCTCTGTCCGCCGCCGTCGTAGCCTTGGCCGTCGAGGTCGAGCAGGATGTCGCGGGGCTCCGCGCCCTTGCTGGGGCCGACGATCCCGCGGTCCTCGAGCTCGTCCATGAGGCGCGAGGCGCGGCCGTAGCCCAGCTTCAGGCGGCGCTGGAGCAAGGACACGCTGGCCTTCTTCTCGGAGCGGATGACCTCGATGCACTTCTGGATCAGGTCCTCGTCCGCGTCGCTCACCTCGGATTCGGGATCGAGCGACATCGAGCCCATGGAATTGGGCGTGCTCTGGAGCCGCTGGTGGATCTCCGGCTCGTAGCTGGGCTTGCCCTGTTTGGCGATGAACTCGACGAGCTTCTCGATCTCCTGGTCGGTGATGAGCGCGCCCTGGGCACGGGTGAGCTTCCCGCTGCCCGGCGGCAGGTAGAGCATGTCGCCCTTGCCCAGAAGTTTGTCGGCGCCCATCTGGTCGAGGATCGTGCGCGAATCGACCTTGGACGCGACCTGGAAGGCGATGCGCGCCGGGATGTTCGCCTTGATCACGCCGGTGATGACGTCCACCGACGGCCGCTGCGTGGCCACGATGCAGTGGATTCCGGCCGCGCGGGCCATCTGGGTGATGCGGGCGATGGCCATCTCGACGTCCGCCGGCGCGACCAGCATGAGGTCGGCGAGCTCGTCGATGATGACGACCACGTAGCTGAGCTTCTCCGGGATGATGATGTCATCGTCGCGGGGGACGACGATCTGCACGTCGACCTCGACGGCGAAGCCCTCCGCGCCGGGCTCGACCTTCTCCTTCTTGGCCATCAACGGGAGCTCGGGCTCGCTCTGCGGCAGAGGCTTGTCCTTGGGACGCTCGTTGAAGCCCTTGATGTTCCGGACACCGACCTTGGCGAAGATCTGGTAGCGCTTCTCCATCTCGTTCACCACCCAGCGCAGCGCGAGGATGACCTTCTTGGGATCGGTGACGACGGGGACGACGAGGTGGGGCAGGGCGTTGTACTGCTGGAGCTCGACGACCTTGGGGTCGATCATCACGAAGCGCAGCTGGTCGGGGCCGAACTTGTAGAGCAGCGACGCGATGATGGTGTTGATGCAGACGGATTTCCCGGACCCGGTGCTGCCGGCGATGAGCACGTGCGGCATCTCGGCGAGGTCGGCGATGATCGGGTGGCCGTAGACGTCCTTGCCCAGGGCGAGCGGGATGCGCGCCTTCGAGTTCAGCCACTCGGGCGACTCCAGCAGGTCGCGCATGATGACCTTGGTCTTCACCAGGTTCGGCACCTCGATGCCGACGGACGATTTTCCGGGGATCGGCGCGAGCACGTTGAGCCGCTCGGCTTTGAGCGCGGCGGCGAGGTTGTTGGTGAGGGCGGTGATCTTCTCGAGCTTCACGCCGGCGGCCGGATGCAGCTCGTAGCGCGTGATGGTCGGGCCTCGCGTGATATCGCCGGGGAAGACCTCGATGCCGAACTGGGCGAGCGTCTGCACCATCAGCCGCGAGTTGGCCAGGTAGTCGTCCTTGGTCTCGGTGGATTTCACCGTGAGATCTGGTCGGTTGAGCAGGTCGAGGTCGGGCAGACGGTAGCCGTCGATCATCGGCGTGCTGGCGACCGTGATGGGCCGGGGCCGGCGCGGCTGCATCTTGCCGCCGCGGACGAGATTGCCGCCGGAGACCGGCGAGAAGGGCACCGCGGCGGCGGCGAGCGCATCGGCCTCGTCCGGGGTCTCGTCGCCGGCTGCATCGGGAGCCGCTTGGCCGGGCTTCCAGTCGTCGTCGGCTGCGGCCGGTGGCGGAGGTGTCGTCTTCAGCGCGGATCTGCGGCCCAGGATGGCTTCGGCCGGCGTCGCCGCGGCGATCTCCTTGCCGGTGATGACCAATCCGTCGCCGACGGGTTCTTTGCCGGGTTCAGGACGGCTGCGGGGAAGGCTGTTGTCCTGGAATCGCGGCTCCGGGACCGGCCGCAGATCGGCACCGAGACCGCCGTTGGCCGGCTCGATGGCCACGGGCTCCGGGGCTGCCGGCCGTTGTGCCTTCGCGACCTTGGCCTTCGCGGCGGCTTCGGCGGCGGCCTTCTGCTCGAGCAGCTTGGCTTGTTTGGAGAGTTCCTTCGATTGCTTGGCGAGCTCGGCTTGGTCGGCGGCGAACATTTCGTCGTCGGTCTTCGGTTCGCGGACCAGGAGCCGCTTCGCCAGGTCGAGCGGATGCACGTCGGCGAGGACCGCCAAGCATCCGAGATAAAGTGCGGCATAGACCAGCCCGGCGCCGACGGGGTTCACGAGGAAGACGACCGCGCGGTCGAGCTCGCTCCCGAGCAGGCCGCCGGCGCCTTTGGAATTGCCGGTGGTGCCGAAGTGGAACCCGTATCCGGTCAGCAGGTCGAGGATGCCCATGCTCGCGACCTGGAGGCCGATGGCGGCGAAGAGCGTGCGCCATCCGCGCCAAAGATAACCGAGCGCGGGGACGAAGGTGGCCAACCCGAACCCGATGAGCAGCGCGACGAGCACGAACATCGATGCGCCGAACCCGAGCGTCAGCACGTAGGCGACCCACGCTCCCATCAGGCCGAGCGTGTTGTGCGGGGGATGGTTGGGCGGTTGCTTGACCCAGGAGATGTCGTTGCGGTCGTAGGACAGCAGCGCGACGAGCAGCAGGGCGGCGATGCCCAGGAGCGCCAGGCCGAGCAGTTCTCCGGGACGTTTCTGGGGTGGATCGGTGTCGTTGGACTTGGCGCGCGGCACGGGGCGATTACCGGGCGTGATTTCCGTGAACGCAAGTCGTTTGGGGGATCCTCGCGGCGATCGCCGGGACCTCGGTGCCGCGCGCCGGAGCCGGCGCTCGCCAACGAAGGTGCCCCGGTCCACGGTGCGGCGCCGATGCTCCTCGCGTTGAACGAATCCTTCCTCTGGGCCTCGCTGGTGTGGGGTGCCGTCGGCACCGCGTACTTCGTCTACGGCACGCGGCAGAAGGAGCCGTGGCCGTTCGCCGGCGGGCTCTTGATGATCGGGGCGTCTTATCTCATCGACGCCTGGTGGCTCATGTCGCTCGTCTCGATCGCGGTGATCTTCGGCGTTCGCTGGCTGATGCGGCGGGATTTCATCTGAGCTCCGCGCCGCACCTCGACTCCG
>JANNAJ010000650.1:0-2160 GCA_031384285.1 Verrucomicrobiota bacterium | reverse complement strand
CCGCCGGGATTGCGCCCGGTCGTGAACGGTTGCGCTATCTTTGTGTCGGCTTCATTGTTGAAAGCCAAGTATAGACCGAACTCGGCCCGCGAAGTGGAGGATTTCGATCGGTCAGGAAAGCCTAGAGTGTCGATGGTCGGGGCGGCTGTCACCCCGACTGCTGATAACAGGCAACCTGCCAAGGCGGACATGCCAAAACGGGTTCTCATCGGATTAAGCTCATGGGATTCCGGCCACATCCTTCGGCGGGTTCTCGCCCCGGCGCCATTGGAACGGATAGCTCTTCACCACCTCGAGCACGAACGCGGCGGCGCGATGGTCCTGCGCCGCGCTCTGCTCGACGATCCGGCGCACCGCCGGGATGTCGTGGTACTCGAGTCCTCGGCCCAACGCGTAGGCGAGCATCTTCTCGGTGAGGTGCCGGAGGAACAACGCCCGCCGCGCCAACAAAGCGTCTTTCAGAGCCACCGGCCCTTCCACTTTCTCGCCGTTCACCAGCACTCCGCTGGCATCCACCGGCGCGCCGCCGGATTCGGTGCGCCATCCGCCGATGGCATCGAAGTTCTCGAGCGCGAAGCCCAGCGGATCCATGCGCGAATGGCAACCGGCGCAGTTCGGGTCCTTGCGGTGCTCCTCCAGGCGCTGCCGGAAGGTCAGGCCGTCCTTCGTCTTGTCGTCGGGCGACAAGGTCTTCACCAGCGGCGGCGGCGGCGGCGGCGGGGTTCCGAGGACCTCTTCCAGGATCCACTTCCCGCGCAGCACCGGGCTCGTGCGGAGCGGATAGCTCGTCTGCGTGAGCACCGCTGCCATGCCGAGGATGCCGCCGCGGCGCCGGTCCGGCAGCGGCACGCGGACGAGGTTGGTCGACGTGACGTTGGTGATGCCGTAGAGCGCGGCCAGTTCGGCGTTGGCGTAGGTGAAGTCCGCGTCGAGCAGCTTCAGCAGGCTCGCGTCGTCCCGCAGCAACGCGCCGAAGAACTCGACCGGCTCGGCCATCATCGCGTCGCGCAGCGTGTCGGTGTAGCGCGGGAACTTCGACCGGTCGGGGCTCGACGTGATGGCGAGCGTCTTCGTGCCCAGCCATTGGGCGGTGAACTGCCCGGCCAGAGCGGACGCCTTCGGGTCGCGCAACATCCGACGCACCTGGGCTTCCAGCCCGGCCGGGTCGGACAGCTTGCCGGCCGTCGCGAGCGCAAGGAGTTCTTCGTCCGGCATGGACGACCAAAGGAAATAGCTCAGACGCGACGCGAGCTCGTGGTCGCTGATCCGCCACGGCTTACCACCGGGCTGCTCGCGCTCGACGCGGAACAGGAAATTCGGGGAAACCAGCACCGCCTTGTAGGCGGAACGCAAGGCGACCGCGAACGGCATCCCGCCCTTCCGCGCCGCGTCGTACAAGCCGAGCAGGCGCTCGACCTCGCCGGCTTCGAGCGGACGCCGGTAAGCACGCGCCGCGAACCACGCGAGGTTCTCCCCGGCCACCGCCCGGTCGCGCCGATGCCACACGGGCCGTGCGATGAACAGGCGCGCGGCGTTGGCCTCCGCGAGCACCGATTCAGCGGCCTGCAGGTAGCGCTCCAGCAGGATCGGCGGGACGAAGAGCGTGTCGGCGTTGTTGTCGAAGCCGCCGCCGCCGCCGCCGTCCGCGGGGAACCGGTCCGCCGGACGGCTGTCCACACCGAGCAGGTCGCGGATCGTGAAGTTGTACTCGGTCCGGTTGAGGCGGCGCGCGACCGTCGCCCCCGGGTCGCGCTGCACCGATGCGGGGTCCGGATCGTCGAGCAGATGCCGCAACGATTCCGTCAGATGCAGCCGCTCCTCGGGCGTGGGCTGCGGTTTGTCGTCCGGCGGCATCTGCCGTTCCTCGATCTGGCGGGCGACCGATTCCCAGAACTTCGGGTCGCGATGGAGCGACGGGGCATTGGTGAAGGGGGTGAGATCCACGCCGCCCTTCGTTCGTTTGCCGCCGTGGCAATCGAGACAGAGCGCGTCGAGCTTCGGCTTCACGTCCCGGAGAAATGCGTCATCCGCCCGGACCGCGGAGGGCGCGGCGAGCAGCACGGCGACGACGATGGCGCGAAAGGAAAGCATGGCGGAGCAGCCCAGCGGACCCGGCGGACAAGATATCCCGGGGATCCGCCGCGGCAACAGCGGTGTCCT
>JANNAJ010000745.1:0-3496 GCA_031384285.1 Verrucomicrobiota bacterium | reverse complement strand
CCCGATGGGCTTCGGCCGCTGAAACAAGGCCTGTTCGCACCGGCCTTCCGCAGATCCTCCGCCCACTCTCCCGCCATGCCCCGCATCACCCGTCTGTCCATCGAAGACATCCGTTTCCCGACCTCGCGCGAGCTCGACGGATCGGACGCGATGAACCCGGATCCGGATTACTCGTCGGCCTATGTCGTGCTGCACACCGACGGGACCACGGCGGCGACGGGCGGTGTATCGGTGCCTTTGGAGGGCCATGGATCCACCTTCACAATCGGGCGCGGGAACGAGATCGTCTGCGCGGCGATCCGGGCGCACGAGCACCTGGTGGTCGGCCGCACGTTGGAGGAGTTCGCCGCGGACCCCGGGGATGTCTGGCGCTCGCTCACCAGCGATTCGCAGCTGCGCTGGATCGGGCCGGACAAAGGCGCGGTGCATCTCGCGCTGGCGGCCATCGTCAACGCGCTCTGGGACCTGTACGCCAAGGCGGAGGGCAAACCGCTGTGGCGTCTGGTCGCCGACTTCACGCCGGAGCAGTTCGTCCGTTGCGTGGATTTCCGGTATCTCACCGACGCGATCACGCCCGACGAGGCGCTGGCGATGTTGCGGGCGCTGGAACCCACGAAGGCCGGACGCATCGCGCGGCTCGAGGCCGAGGGATATCCCGCCTACACGACGAGCGCCGGCTGGCTCGGATATCCGGACGACAAGATCCGCCGGCTCTGCCGCGAGGCCGTCGCCGAGGGCTGGACGCACATCAAGGTGAAGGTCGGCCGCGATCTTGCCGACGATGTGCGCCGCCTCACCATCATCCGCGAGGAGATCGGCTGGGACCGCAAGCTGATGGTGGACGCCAACCAGGTCTGGGACGTGCCGCAGGCCATCGCGTGGATGCGCGAGCTGGCGCGGTTCCAGCCGTGGTGGATCGAGGAACCGACCTCGCCCGACGATGTGCTCGGACACGCAGCGATCGCGCGGGCGATGGAGCCGCTGGGCGTCGGCGTCGCGACCGGCGAGCACGGGATGAACCGCGTCCTCTTCAAGCAGCTTCTCCAGGCGCGGGCGATCTCGTTCTGCCAGATCGATGCGTGCCGGCTGGGCGGCGTGAACGAGAACCTCGCCGTGCTGCTGTTGGCGGCGAAGGCGGGCGTGCCGGTCTGCCCGCACGCCGGCGGCGTCGGTCTCTGCGAGTTCGTCCAGCATCTCTCGATGGTGGACTTCATCAGTGTCAGCGGCTCGTGGGACGGTCGCGTGTGCGAGTTCGTGGACCATCTGCACGAGCACTTCATCGAGCCCTGCCGCATCCGGGGCGGTCGTTATCTCGCGCCGGTGATGCCGGGCTACAGCACGGAGATGCTGGCCGCGAGCCGGGCGACGTTCGCGTATCCCGACGGAGCGGCGTGGAAAAGCGGCTTGGCCACGGCCTGAACCGCGATCCAGCGCGGCCGGGCCTGGCCGACCGGCTCAGCGGAGCGACAACCGGCGCCAGCACCGGGCCACGCCGATGCCGCCGATGACCACGATGACACCCATGCCCAGCGCGGCGACGCGTTGGCCGTAGAGCCAGTAGCCGGTCGCGAAGATCAGCGCCCAGATCCCGGCGGTGGCGCAGGCCGATGCGAGCAGGCCTGCTGCCATGTCGCTCTTCTGCCCAGCGTCCTGCATCTGGACGCGCTCGTGCTCGGCCCGTTCCAGGACCGGCCCCCAGCCGAGCTTACCGGGCTGGATCTTCTGGTAGAACTTCCGCAGCGTCTCCACGTCCGTGGGAGGGGTCATGAAGGCCACGAGGATCCACGACGCGGTCGTCACGCCGACACCGATCAGCAGTTGGAGCGTCGGGGCCGGGGCGCCTCCGTTCTTGTTCCAGACGAAGAAGACGATCGCCATCAGGAACGAGACGGCCATCGCGGTGATCTCCGCGGCGGCGTTCACCCGCCACCAGAACCAGCGCAAAAGCAGCAGCAATCCGGTGCCGGAGCCGATCTGGAGCAACAACTCGAAGGAGCTCAGGGCGTCCTTGAGGACGAGAGCGAGCGCGCAGGCGGCGCCCATCAGCACCGGCGTCGCGAGGCGGCCGACCCACACCAGCTCGGTCTCGCTGGCGCCGGGCTTGATGAAGCGCTTGTAGAGGTCGTTCACCAAGATGCTGGAGCCCCAGTTCACCTGGGTGGACATCGTGCTCATGTAGGCGGCGATCAGCGAGGTGACGACGATGCCCATCAGGCCCGCGGGCAGGAAGGTGAGCATCGCCGGATAGGCGAGGTCGTGCTGGACGATCTGGGGGTCGAGCTTCGGGAAGGCCTTCTGGAGCGAGGCGACGTCGGGGAACACGATCAACGAGGCCAGCGCCACGAGGATCCACGGCCACGGACGGAGGGCGTAATGCATCACGTTGAAGAACAGCGTGGCGCCCACGGCGTGGTTCTCGCTTTTTGCCGCGAGAACGCGCTGCACGACGTAGCCGCCGCCGCCGGGCTCGGCGCCCGGATAGTAGGCGGACCACCATTGGATCAGCAGCGGGAACAAGAACACGGCGCCGAAGGTCTCCGGCGAGACCTTCGAGAGGTCGGGCAACAGGTCGAGATGGCCCGCGACGTTCGGATGGGCGAGCAGCTTGGAGAGGCCGCCGACCTGCGGGAGGTTCACCACGTGGACGGCTGCCCAGACCGCGCCGACCATCGCGATGATGAACTGCACGAGATCGGTCAACAGCACGCCGGTGAGGCCGCCGACCATGCTGTAGGCCACGGTCACGACGGACGCGAGGACGATGGTCTGCAGCGGCGTGAGGCCGAGCATCACGCCGCCGATCTTGATCGCCGCGAGGGTGACGTTGGCCATGATGACGACGTTGAAGAAGACGCCCAGGTACACGGCGCGGAAGCCGCGGAGGAAGGCGGCGGGCCTGCCGGAGTAGCGCAGCTCGTAGAACTCGATGTCCGTGAGCACGTCGCTCCGGCGCCACAGCTTCGCGTAGAGGAAGACGGTGGTCGTCCCGGTCAGCAGGAAGGACCACCAGATCCAGTTCCCGAACACGCCGTCGCGGCGGACGATGCCGGTCACGAGGTTCGGGGTGTCGGTCGCGAAGGTCGTCGCCACCATCGAGGTGCCCAGCAGCCACCACGGCATCGAGCGGCCGGAGAGGAAGTAGCTGTCATAGTCCTTGCCGGCGGAACGGCCGACGAACAAGCCGATCGCGAGGTAGATCGCGAACGCAACGGCCATGATGGTCCAATCGAGCGAGGAGAGGTGCATGAGGGGAAGGTGGTCTGAGCCCGTCGATTGGACCAAGATCCGGACCGCCTTTGCCATCGGAATGTCACATGGGCCGAGATCCTGATGGGACGGGGCCCGGATGCGCCCGTGGCCGCGGCTCGCGTCGGCGTGCTGCGGATGCCGCCGAGGCGGGGAGAAGTCACGGACGGGCGGCAGCCCGTCCCTACCATCGTGGGTAGGGTCCGCGCTGCCGCGCGGCCCCATCTGTCCTGCGGGTCCCGCTCAGGCG
>JANNAJ010000718.1:0-9148 GCA_031384285.1 Verrucomicrobiota bacterium | reverse complement strand
GCCGCCACCGCCACCGCCGCGGCGACGAAACCCGCGCGCTTGGCCGCCCGCAGCCGCGACTCGAAGGCGTGCAGGCCGCGCACCGAACGGCCGGATTGCAGCAACACCAGGTCGGCCTGCATCTCCGCCGCGCTGGCGTAGCGTTCCTTCACCTCCGCCGCGCACGCCCGCGAGATGATGGCGTTGAGCTCCAGCAGGTCTCGTGGCGGGTTCTTCGCGTCGTCGCCGAGGGGCAACGACGGATATTCTTTCCGGTCCTTCCCGGTCGCGACCTCGTAGAGGACCTTGCCCAGCGAATAGAGGTCCGCCTGCGCCGTGCCCGGTCCTTCCGGCGGGATGAACCCTTCGGTGCCCACGAAACTGCGGGTGCCGTCGACATCCGCCACCAGCCCGATATCGGCCAGCTTGGCCACACCGCCGACGATGATGATGTTGCTCGGCTTGATGTCGCGATGGATCAACCCCGCCCGGTGCAAGGCCGCCAACGCGCTCGCCAGCGTGATGAAGTATCCGAGGCAATCGGCCAGCGGTAGCCGCCCCTGGACCGCCTGAGCCACGCCGAGGGTGAGGGGGCGGTAGCCGCCGGGCGCACGGGCTGCTGCCAAAGGTGCCGGCCCGCTTTCCGCCGGATCCAGGTCGCCCTCCCCCGACATCGCCGCGTCGCCGGCGAGCTCCATCACGTAGTAGAAGTAGCCCTCCTCGTCGTTGCGCCCGATCTGGAGGATGTCCATCAACCCCTCGTGGGAACGCGACACCGGCTCGAACTTCAGCATCCCGGAGAACTCGCGCTCGTACGGACGTCCGTTCTTGAACGATGAGAGCCGGACGATCTTGACGGCGCGCGGGGTGCCGACCGCGTTGCGGGCCAGCCAGACCTCGCCGTAGGAGCCTGCGCCGATCCGATGCGACAGCGCGTGGTCCGGTATCGCCGGCGGATCGTCCGACAGAGCGGCTAGTTCACCGATGGCCATGCCGGATTGGGCCAGTCCAGGGCCGTCGTTGGCGAGCCCGAGATGCGGGAACGGGCGACCTGGAGCAGCGGATGATCCGTGGGGCAAACGGAGGCCATCCAAGGTGAACCGGGCTTATCGGTCGCGATCCTTCTTCCGGGCCACCGGCTCCGGTCCAGTAGGACAGGCTTCCAGCCTGTTTGCCTACGGGCTTCCAGCCCGTGGCACCGCCTGACTGGCGTGGGGCTGGAAGCCCCGGAACAGACAGGCCAGAGGCACTGTCCTACTTTTCAGACAGGCTCAGCGGAGCGGACGGATCTTGATGTCGCGGAACCAGACCTCGTCGCCGTGGTCCTGCAAGAGGACCGGCGTGGCGAACTTCGTGCCCCACTTCGCTTCGTTCTTGAACTTGCTCTGCGCCTTCGCGGCGAGCATCTCGGCCGAGCCGAGGTCGTAGGCCAGCACCTTCACGCCGTTGAGCCAGTGCTCGACATGGCCGCCGCGGACGGTGACCCGCGAGGTGTTCACCTCGCCGGCCGGCCGCAGCGGATGGCTCGTCGGCGCGAGCGCGTCGTAGAGCGACGCGGTCTGGCGCTTCGGTCCGATGAGCGCATCGGGATGCAAGGCGTCGTCGATCAACTGGTACTCGTGCCCGATGGCCGCGCCGCGGGCCTCGTCGATGAAGTATTTCAGCCCGCTGTTCGCTCCGGGCGCGACACGCCAGGTCCACGTCAGATCGAAGTCGGTGAACTTCTCCCCGGTGATGATGTCGCCGCCGCCGCCCTTGGCGACGTGCTTGAGCCAGCCGTCCTCGGCGACCCAGCCCTGGGCCGGGAAAGCCGGCTTGCCGAACGCGCGCCAACCGGCGGTCGTCCGGCCGTCGAAAAGCAACCGCCAACCGGCGGACCGCTCCTGCGCCAGCAGCTCGTTAGGAGACGTCGCTGCGGATCTCGCCGACCGGGAGGTGCTGCAAGCGGGCAGCACCAAGGCCGCCGCGGCGCAGACGAGAGCGAGGACCGGGGAGCGCATGGGGATCATCACGGTTGGATACGTTTCACCCGGATGTCCCGGAACCAGACCGCGTCACCGTGGTCCTGGAGGCAGATGTGGCCGGACTTCTCCTGGGCGAACTTCGGCATCGACTTGAACTTCGAGCCGGCGATGAGCGCCTGCATCTCCGGGCTGCCGAGATCGTACCGCACGACCTGCCGGCCGTTGAGCCAGTGCTCGCCATGCGTCCCGCTGATGACCAACCGCGACTTGTTCCACTCGCCGACGGGCCGGAGGGCCTTTTTCTCGTTGCAAGCGATCAACGCGTAGAGAGCGCCCGCGCTGGTCTTGGGGTTCTTGCCGTCGCCGTGCTTGGCGTCGTCGAGGACCTGGTACTCCGGGCCGGTCTCGTATGGGGCGCCGAACTCCTCGGAGACGTGGTACATCACGCCGCTGTTGGCGCCGGGAGAGACCTTCCACTGCCATTCGAGCTCGAAGCTCTCGTACTTCTCACGGGTCACGAGGTCGCCGCCGCCGCCGAGCACCTTCAGCGCGCCGTCCTCGACCGTCCAGCCCTTGGCCGGGAACCCCGTCTGCTTGTAGCCGCGCCATTTCGCGGTGGAGGCACCGTCGAAAAGTTTCTCCCATCCCGCGTCATCGGCGGCAAAGAGAGCGGTGGCGGACAGCAGGGAAAGGACGATGGCGCGGAACGGTTTCATACGGGGATCGCGTGGGCAGTTGACGCAGGCGGGATACGTCGCGTCAAGCGGCGGCTCCGGATGGCAGGGCATAGGGATCCCGTGCAGAGGACTCCGGGTTCGATGCAACCGGAGCCGGGGCGGCCGCTAACGTCCGTCCGTCTCCGGCTCCAAGGTCGCACGCAGTTTCCCGACGACGACCGGCCACGAATACTCCCTTGCGCACGCCGCGAGCCCTGCGGCGGCGATCCTGGCGCGACGGTCGTCGTCCCGGACCAGGTCGACCACGGAGCGGATGAACTCGCCTTCGGCGGACGCCGGGCTCAGGGCAAGGAAATCAGCCTTCCACAATGCCGACCCGGTGTTGTGGCCGCGCGTCGTCGCCACGGCGACACCATGGGCGAGACCGGCCGTCAGCGTGGTGCGCCGCTCCGAGATCCCGTCGAAGAACGGCAGCGCCAGGACATCGACCGCGTGCAACGTGCGCGACACCTCGTCGGCCGGGAGGTATCCGAGCGGGAGCAGCCACGGCTGCAAGTCGGCCGGCAGGTTGATCGCGGGAGCGCTACCGATGATGGCGAGGGCGACCGGATGCTCCGGCGAATTCGCCGCGCGCCAGGCGTCGATCACCCACGGCAACTGCTTGGAGGCGTTCAGCGTCCCGAAATACGCGACCACTTTGGCGCGGGCCGGCAGACCATTCTGCGCACGCCACGCCGCGGCATGGCCGGCGGGCACCGCCGCCGGTGCGATGCTGGTCGGCGAGGGGAGCAGCGACAGCTTCGACGCCGCGTCCGGTCGGCGGGCCGACCACTCCTCCACCCAGCGCCCGGTCGAGATGTGGACGGCATCGGCCGCTTCGAGCAGCGCCTTCCATTGCCGGCGGTGGTTCAGCGCGTACCAGTAACGCGCTGGATGACGGAACAGGTCGGATGTCACCAGATCCGCCATGATCTCGTGAGCGACGAAGACCTGCCGCTGCCCGGCCTTCCGCATGTCGCGCCAGAACCGCGGCAACGAGCGGTTGACCCCGCCGCGGCCGTACATGTGCGGCACATATTGCCACAGGAGGACCGAATCATCGGCGAAGGCGCCCAACTCCGCGGCGATCCATTCCAGGTCGCTCCAGTCGCCGATGCTCGCGCGGACGGGGAAGTGGGCACCGGTGTCCGCCCCCAAGGACGTCAGGACCGACACGGGACCGAAGGCGGCCAGTTCGTTCGCCAACCGCGCGGTGTGGTCCGCGAGACCGCCGCGTTTCGGCGGGAGCAGGTCGGAGATGACGACGACAGGACGGGACACGTTCGCTAGGATGTGCACAGGCGGTCGGGAAACGCAAAACATCGGGAAGCCGGAACCGTCGCGCGGGGCCGATTTTCCCTCGCCGTCACCTGCGCCTCTGGGCACCGATCGGCACGGAAAATACCTGTTGCCCGACACCGGGGCGTTTGAGAGTTTCCGCGTCCCTTGCCGGCCTGTGCCGACAAGGGAAACGGCCTATAGACGGACCGACGCGAGGGCGGCGGGCGGCCACAACCACATCGAACAAGAATCCGGTCCTTCCACCGGATGGCGTCCGGGCGATGTCCCGAGCCACGCCGAAACCAGGGGAAGCACAGCAGACATGAGCAGCATCACCAGCATCGGTATCAAGGAACTCCTCGAGGCAGGCGTCCACTTCGGCCATCAGACGCGCCGTTGGAACCCGAAGATGAAGCCCTTCATCTTCGAGGCCCGCAACGGGATCCACGTCATCGACCTCAGCAAGACCATGCCTCAGATCGAGGCGGCCTGCACCTTCCTCACCCAGGCCGTCGCCAAGGGCGGACAGGTCCTGTTCGTCGGCACCAAGAAGCAGGCGCAGGAAGCGGTCAAGGAAGCCGCCAAGAGCTGCGGCCAGCTCTTCGTCACCGAGCGTTGGCTCGGCGGCACGCTCACCAACCTCAAGACCGGCAAGCGCTCGATGAAGCGCATGAAGGACATCGAGAAGATGGAGCAGGACGGCTCCATCAACGACTACGTCAAGCAGGAGCAGTCGATGATCCGCCGCGAGCACGCCCGCTACTTCAAGTACCTCGACGGTCTCCGCACGATGGAGAACCTCCCGGACGTCATGTTCGTCATCGACGTGAAGCGCGAGCACAACGCCATCGCCGAGGCCCGCCGCCTCAAGATCCCGGTCGTCGCCATCGTCGACACCAACGCCGACCCCGACCTCGTGGACTACCCGATCGTCGGCAACGACGACGCCATCCGCTCGGTGAAGATCCTCCTCACCGCCGTGACCGAGGCCATCACCAAGGCCAAGGCCGAGCACGAGGCCAAGAAGGCCCGCAAGGTCAACCCGACCGAGGCCCCGGCCGCCGCGCCAGCGCCCGCCGCGGAGCCCGCTCCTGCCGTCGCGACCGCCTGACCCTTGCCCTTCCTTGGACGCGCCGGCGGCGGAGACGTCGCCGGCGCGTTCTATCCACCGTCCCCGAACATCCGTCCTGTACCGAAAATGGCTGAAATCACTCCCGCCCTCGTCGGCAAGCTCCGCAAGATGACCAACGCCGGCCTGATGGCCTGCAAGAACGCCCTCGTCGAATCCAGCGGCGACCTCGACGGTGCCGTGGACATCCTCCGCAAGAAGGGCGCCGCCAGCGCCGCCAAGAAGGCCGACCGCGAGGCCAAGGAAGGTCTCATCGCCCAGACCGTCCTGCCGGGCGCCAAGGTCGGCGTCCTGCTCGAGGTCAACTGCGAGACCGATTTCGTGGCCCGCAACGACGGATTCAAGGCCTCCTGCGACGAGCTCGCCAAGAAGATCGCCACGACCCCGGGCGTGGACCTGGAGACCGACCGCATCGCCCTCGTCGCCAAGATCGGCGAGAACATCCAGATCCGCCGCCACGCCCGCATCGAGGTCCAGGGCAGCGGCCTCGTCGCCGCCTACATCCACACCGGCGCGAAGGTCGGCGTGCTCGTCGAGGTCGGCGCGGGCAAGGACGCCAGCGTCGCCACCGAAGAGTTCAAGCAGCTCGTCCGCGACATCACCCTCCAGATCGCCGCCGCCATCCCAACGGCGGTCGCCCGCGAAGAGGTGCCCGCCGAGCTGGTCCAGAAGGAGCGCGAGATCGCCGCCCAATCCGACGCCCTCAAGGGCAAGCCGGCCGCCGCGATGGAGAACATCCTCAAGGGCAAGCTCGACAAGTTCTACCAGTCCATCTGCCTGCTCGAGCAGGGCTTCGTGAAGAACCCCGACCTCACCGTGAAGGCGCACGTCGCCAGCGTGTCCAAGGTCCTGGGCGACGAGATCGTCGTCCGCCGCTTCGTGCGGTTCCAGGTCGGCGAATCCATCGCCTGACCCGACCGGATCACCGGTGCTTTCCCGAGGCGGCCAGCGATGGCCGCCTTTTTCTTTTCCCATGCACCGCCCGTGGCCGGTCGCGGCCACACCGCTCTCCACGAGTCGATGATCCGGCATTGGCAAGCGGTGCGACCTGACCTGACCCTCGCCGCATGACACTCCTCGGTATCGAGATCGGCGGCACCAAACTGCAACTCGTCGCAGGCGACCCGCAGGGCCGGATCCTCGACCGGCGGCGCTTCTCCGTGGATCCGGCCGCCGGCGGCGAAGGCATCCGGTCCCGGATCGCCGCGGCGCTCCCGGACCTCGTGGCGACGCACGGCCCTGCCGCTCTCGGCGTCGGCTTCGGCGGACCGGTGGATTGGCAGACCGGCCGCATCGAGTGCTCGCACCAGGTCGCCGGATGGCACGAGTTCCCGCTCGGCGATTGGCTGCGCGGGATCGTCCCGTTCCCGGTCGCGGTCGAGAACGACGCCAACGTCGCCGCGCTCGGCGAAGCCCTGCACGGGGCCGGCCAAGGATCGGACCCGGTCTTCTGGATCAACATGGGCAGCGGCGTCGGCGGCGGCCTGGTCGTCGACGGCAAGCTCTACCACGGGGCCAAACCGGGCGAAGCCGAGATCGGCCACGTGCGCTTGGACAGATCCGGCACCACGGTGGAGGACCGCTGCGCCGGCTGGGCGGTCGACCGGAAGATCCGCGCCGCCATCGCCGCGGACCCGTCGTCCGCGCTCGCCCGTCTATGCCAAGGGACGACCTCAGGAGAGGCGCGTCATCTCGCCGCGGCGTTGGCCGAAGGCGACGCGACGGCCACCGCGATCGTGTCCGAGGTCGCCGACGACCTCGCCTTCGCGTTGTCGCACGTCGTGCAGTTGTTCCATCCGCAGGTCATCGTCGTGGGCGGCGGGCTCTCGTTGGTCGGCGAGCCTCTTCGGGCCGCGATCGCGGGCGCGTTGCCGCGGTACGTGATGGATTCCTTCCGGCCCGGACCACGCGTGGCGTTGGCCGGCCTGGGAGAAGATTCGGTCCCGGTCGGTGCCCTCGCGCTGGCCGCAGCAGCGGTCCGTTGATCCCGGTCCGTTGCAGGCGCGGACCGGTCCGGCTGGCCGTTGCCGGTCTCGGGCCCCGAGGTCGGCCTCGACGGCGGAGGCTTTACCGCCGCATCCTCCGGCGATGCAGCAGTGGATCTCCGACTACCTCACCGCCCAGAAACGTGCCGTCGACACTCTCCGACCGGACCAGATCGCGACCATCGTCGAGATGTTGCGCGACGTCTGGAAGCGCGACGCCCAGGTCTTCGCCATCGGCAACGGCGGCAGCGCGGCCAACGCGAGCCATTTCGCCGTGGATCTCGGCAAAGGCGCCAGCGACGTGCTCCCGCGCCGGTTCCGCGTGCTCTCCCTGACCGACAACCTTCCCTGGATCACCGCGCTGGGGAACGACTACAGCTACGACGAGATCTTCTCTCGCCAGCTCGCCAACTACGCGCGTCCCGGCGACCTGCTCATCGCCGCCAGCGTCAGCGGCAACTCGCCGAACCTCGTGAAGGCCTTCCAGTGGGCCAAGGCGAACGGCATGAAGACCGTCGCGCTCGTCGGTGCCAAGCGCGGGCAGCTCGCGGAACTGGGCGACCACGTGATCGCGGTGGGCGACACGCATTACGGCCGCGTCGAGGACGTCCACATGCACATCCTCCACCTGATCTGCTACGCCTTCTGGGAACACCCGGAGTGGGCGGCTTGATCCCGGCGATCGACCAGTCCTGGTTTTCAAAGGTCGGCAGTACAGGCCTCGCCGCCGAAGGTCTCGCCCATAGACATCTCCCGGGTACGCTGCGTCCATGACGAGCCGCCTCCGCCAGCCCATCGCCCTCACCATCGCCGGATCCGACAGCGGCGGCGGCGCGGGCGTCCAAGCCGACCTCAAGACCTTCGCCGCGCTCGGCGTCCACGGCACGACGGCGGTCACTTGCCTGACCGCCCAGAACCCGCGGACCGTCACCGCGGTCCATGCCGCTCCCGCGAAGATCGTCCGGGCGCAGATCGAAGCGGTGTTCGCCGAGCTGCCGCCAGGCGCGGTGAAGACCGGGATGCTCTTCAATGCCGCGACGATCCGCGAAGTCGCGGCGTTCTGGGGCGCTCGTCGCCCCAAGGGCCGTCCGCCGCTCGTGGTCGATCCCGGGATGGTCGCCACCAGCGGCGCGCGTCTGCTCCAGCCCGCCGCGGTGAAGGTGCTGACCGGTGCGCTGCTGCCGCTCGCCGCGTTGGTCACACCGAACCTCGACGAGGCGGAGATCCTCGTCGGCCGCAAGCTGCGCTCGGTGGACGACATCCGCGCGGCCGCCATCGAGATCCACCTGCGTTTCGGTTGCGCCGCGTTGGTGAAGGGCGGTCATCTGCGCGGGGCGGAGGCGGCGACGGATGTCTTCTTCGACGGCCGCGACGAGTTGACGTTGTCGGCGCCGTTCGTCCGCGGCGTCGAGACGCACGGGACCGGCTGCACGTATTCGGCCGCCATCGCCGGTTATCTCGCGCTCGGGCTCGCCTTGGCGGAATCCGTGGAACTCGCGAAGAACCACATCACCCAAGCCATCGCCCAGAGCGTCCGCATCGCGAAGCACACCGCGCTCGAGCCGTTCTGGAAGTGAGGTGCGGCCGGTGCCGTCCTAGGATACGACGCCCGAAGGCAGCCGAGATGGCGCCGCGACCCGCCGTCGCCACGATGGTGCCACGTCGTCACGGCCCGGGCATGGCACGATGCAATACTTCCGAAATGGCGGAGGAGATTAGCGGCATGTCCCGGCGCGGGAACAGACGCATCGTGGAAGGGTTGTCCGAAGCGTGCTGCCGGCATCTTGCCGGCAGAGGCGGCCTAGCAAGGTGGGCCTTGCGGACAAATACGGACGTTGCCGGAAAAACAGGCAGCCCCTGCCGGCGAGACGCACGGCAGCACGCTGGGGCGCGGTGCGATGGCACCGAAGTGGAGTCGGATCTAGAAAACCGGAAAGTAGGAGCCGCCCTCCGTTTCCTGCTTTCCGGATCCTGAAATCCCGCCCTCGTCCTCGCTATGGTGGTGCGCTCGCACATCGCCGTCGTCGACCCACCCGCCGCCCGCACCAGTGCGCACGATGAACCGGACGTGCGCGTCGTCCGGCAAGACCGAGG
>JANNAJ010000698.1:0-2951 GCA_031384285.1 Verrucomicrobiota bacterium | reverse complement strand
GCCAAGCGGCTCCAGTCCAAGCTGGGCCACGCCGACCGGCAGAAGCTCGGCGAGTACCTCGACAGCGTCCGCGCCATCGAGAAGCGCATCGAGTTCGACCGGAAGCGGAAGTCCGCCGAGAACATGGAGGACCCGGTCGTCCGCGCCGAGATCGATAAGCTCGGCCAGGCCATCGACCTCTACGACGATCCGGGCCGGGTGAGCGAGCGGCGCGACAACCACACCGAGCAGGTGCGCTTGATGCTCGACCTGATCGCCCTCGCCTTCTGGACCGATTCCACCCGGGTCTCGACCTTCATGTTCGCGAACTCGGTGAGCGGCCGGAACTTCTCCTTCTTGGAGGCCGGGCTCGGCAGCCACCACGAGAACAGCCACCACGAGGGGAAGGCCGACAAACTGGCACGCTACCAGAAGATCAACCAATGGCACGTCGCCCAGTACGCCTACCTGCTCGGGAAACTGCGCGGTTACAAGGAGGGCGATGCCACGGTGCTGGACAACTCGATGGTCCTGTTCGGCGCAGGCATGAGCGACGGCAACAAGCACAGCCCGCACGACCTCCCGCTCGTGCTCGCCGGCCGCGGCGGCGGCACTCTCGATACCGGCCGGCACCTGGACTACGGGACGGACCATCCCATGGCCAACCTCCACGTCTCGGTGATGAACCGGATGGGCGTGAAGACCGACCGCTTCGCCGACAGCACCGGTGAGTTGGCCGGTCTCGCGGGCGGACGGCCCTCCGTCGGAGCCTGAAGGTCCGGCGGGTTCCGGTCCGAGACCAAGGAACGACCGGTCCGTCCACCGGACGGGAAGGGTTCCGTTACGTCGGCATGTGGTTCCGGTTCAGTCCCCAAGCATGAGCCAGGACACGGACCAGGACCACGGCGCGGAGACCAAGGGAGCACCGTCGCTTCTTTCCCGCTTCCACGTGCCGTCCTGGGTAGCGGCGCTTTCTCCGTTGCCACGGTTGTCCCTTGGAGGACGATGACCCCCGATCACCGCACCTGATGGACACCACCTTCCTGATCTACCTCGTCTGCTTCGGAGTCGGGCTCCTGTTCACCCTCGTCAGCGGCATCCTCGGCGGCGTCTTCGGCGGTCATGACGCCCATGGCGGTGTGGCCGACACCCACGCCGAGGGCGGCTTCGCGAGCAACGAGATGCCGGGATTCTCTCCGCTGAGTCCGACGACTTTGGCGACCTTCGTGACCGCCTTCGGCGGTCTGGGAATGGTGTTCCACACCGTCCCGGCCACGAGGCAACCGTGGTTCAGCGCGCCGCTCGCCGCCCTCGGGGCGTTCTTGGCGGCCGCCGCGGTCGTGTGGTTGTTCAGCGCGATCTTCATGAAGACCCAATCCAGCAGCGAGAGCCGGGTCTCCACGCTCGTCGGGCTGACGGCCATGCTGAACACCTCGATCCCGGCGGACGGAGTCGGCGAGATCGCCTACGTCCAAGGCGGCTCCCGCTACACCGCTCCGGCGCGTTCCGAAGGCGGACGCCCGATCCCCAACGGCACGGCCGTGAAGATCACCCGTGTCCTCGGCACCGAGTTCTTCGTCGAACCCGTCTGATTTCCCCCTCCGGTCCAACCCAGCCCCAGAACAGTCCATGACCCCCTTCCTTGCCCAACTGCTCGCCGTCGATATCAGCACGCTGGGGATCAGCGCCGCCGTGACCGTCGGCATCCTGCTCGTCGTCTTCGTCTCGCTCGCGGTCTGGGCGAGCCGGTACACCAAGGTCGGCCCCAACGAGGTGCTGATCATCTCCGGTCGCCGGTACCGCGTGACCGATCCGGGCGGACAGGTGGTCGACCGCGGTTTCCGCGTGGTGAAGGGCGGTGGCACCTTCGTGATGCCGGTGGTCGAGAAGGTGGACATCCTCTCGCTCGAACTGCTCACCATCGACGTCAACACCCCCGAGGTCTACACGAGCAAGGGCGTCCCCGTGAAGGTGGACGGCGTGGCCCAGATCAAGATCAAGGGCGACGACATCTCGATCGGCACCGCGGCCGAGCAGTTCCTGAGCAAGGGCACGGCGGAGATCCAGAACATCGCGATGCAGACGCTCGAAGGCCATCTGCGCGCGATCCTCGGCACCTTGAGCGTCGAGGAGATCTACCAGAACCGCGACATGTTCGCGGTGAAGGTCCAAGAGGTCGCCGCCGGCGACATGGCCAACATGGGCCTGCAGATCGTGAGCTTCACCATCCGCGACATCCGCGATTCGCAAGGCTATCTCGAGGCCTTGGGCAAGCCGCGGATCGCCCAGGTGAAACGCGACGCGCAGATCGCCCAGGCCGAGGCCGACCGCGACGCGATGATCAAGTCGTCGCAGGCCTCGCAGGCCGGCCAGGAGGCCAAGTTCATCGCCGACACGCGCATCGCCGAGGCGCAGCGCGACTACGAGAGCAACGTCGCGCAGTACCAGGCCGCGGTGAACCAGAAGAAGGCCGAGTCCGACCTCGCCTACGACCTGCAGAAGTTCAAGACCGGCCAGCTCGTGAAGGCCGAGGAGGTGCAGGTCCAGATCATCGAGAAGCAGAAGCAGATCGAGCTCCAGCAGCAGGAGATCCAGCGCCGCCAGCGCGAGCTCGAGGCCAACGTCCAGAAGCCCGCCGACGCCGAGCGCTACCGCGTCGAGACCCTCGCCAACGCCAAGAAGTTCCAGCTCGAGACCGAGGCCGCCGGCGCCGCTTCCGCCCAGAAGGCGAACGGTTTCGCCGCCGCGGACGTCTCCAAGGCCGCCGGTCTCGCCGACGCGGCTGCCCACCAGGCCAAAGGTCTCGCCGAGGCCGCCATCATCGAGGCGCAGGGCAAGGCGACCGCCGAGTCGATGCGCCTCAAGGCGGAGTCGTTCAAGGAGTACAACCAGGCCGCGATCATCGAGCTGCTGGTCAAGGTCCTGCCCGAGATCGCCGGCCGGATCTCCGAGCCGCTGTCGAAGATGGACAA
>JANNAJ010000625.1:0-3679 GCA_031384285.1 Verrucomicrobiota bacterium | reverse complement strand
CTGTATCTGCACCGCTACTGGCGCTACGAGACCGATCTCGCGGCGGCGATCCGCGCCCGTGCCGTCGCACTGGTGGCGATCGACGGACCCCGTCTCGACGCCGACCTCGACCAGCTATTCCCCGAGGACGGCGACGGCTCCGGACGCCAGCGCGAGGCGGTCCGGATGGCCGCGACCCGGGCCTTCAGCGTGGTCACCGGCGGTCCCGGCACGGGCAAGACCCGCACGGTCGTGTGGTTGTTGGCTGCGTTGCTCGGGCAGCAGCCCGGACGGCCTCTCCGAATCGCGCTCGCGGCCCCGACCGGCAAGGCCGCGGCGCGCATCGCCGAAGCCGTCCGCAAGGCCAAGGCCGATCTGCCCGGCGACGAGGCGTCCAAGGCGCGCCTGCCGGAACAGGCGACCACGCTGCACCGCCTGCTCGGGACGGTCCCGGGTTCGTCGCGTTTCCGCCATGACGCGGCGCATCCGTTGGCGGTGGACGTCGTGGTGGTGGACGAGGCGAGCATGGTGGATGTCGCGCTGATGGCGAAGCTCTTCGCGGCCTTGCCGCCGGCCGCGCGGATCGTCCTGGTCGGCGACAAGGACCAGCTCGCCTCGGTCGAGGCCGGCAACGTGCTGGGCGAGATCTGCGCCGGCGGGCCGCCCGGTGCCGGGCATCCGCTCGCGCGCTGCCGGGTCGCGCTGGACAAGAACTGGCGCTTCGCCGACGGCGCCGGGATCTACGCGTTGGTGACCGCCGTGAACGCCGGCGACGCCGACGCGGCGCTCGGATTGCTCCGACGCGAGGCGGAAGTGGGGACGCCATCGGCGGGGACGACGGCTGCTGGGACGGACGACCTTGCTGCCCCCGGAGGCACGGGTGCCGTGCGGTGGCGCCGGCTCCCTTCGCCGCAGCGGATCCCGGATGCGTTGCTCGGGACGGTCCTTGAAGCCTTCGGCCCGGTGGTCGGCAGCCGCGATCCGGCGGCGGCGCTGGCGCTGTTGGAGCGGTTCCGCTTGCTGGCCGCGGTGCGGCGGGGGCCGTTCGGCGTGGAGAACCTCAACCGCGTCTGCGAGACGCTGCTGGACCGTGCCGGCCTGATCCGGCGTCGCGGCGAGTGGTATGCGGGCCGCCCGGTCATGGTCACCCGCAACGACCCGGGCCTCGGGCTCCTCAACGGCGACGTGGGCATCGCGCTCCCCGATCCTGGCGACACCGGCAACCTGCGGGTGTGCTTCGCCGCCGCGGACGGCTCGGTCCGCGCATTTGCTCCGGCGCGGTTGCCCGAGCACGAGACCGCCTTCGCCATGACGGTCCACAAGAGCCAGGGCTCGGAGTTCGACCGCGTGCTGCTGGTGCTGCCCGAACGCGATTCACCGCTGCTCACCCGCGAGCTCGTCTACACCGGGCTTACGCGCGCGCGGAGCTCGGTGGAGCTGTGGGCGGACGAACCGGTGCTGCGCGCGGCCATCGGCCGGCAGGTGCTCCGCGGATCCGGCCTCCGCGATGCGCTCTGGGCGCCGCTCAGCGAGGATCCGTTCCCGCCGTCCGCGTGACCGACCTCAGGGCCTCGTCCGCGAGCCGCCGGATGAGCACGCGGGGATCCTGGGCGACACGCCGGAGCACGGGGACCGCGTTGCTCGCCGGGGGCCCGATCTCGATCAAGCCGCGGAGACTGAGGAGACGGAACCGTTCGAGCCGGCTCTCCGCGCCTTTCGCGAGCGCCTCCGTGATCCGTGCCGAGCTGTCACCGGTGACCCGCCAGAGAGCGAAGGCGATCGGGCCGCGGCGACCCTCGAGGCTGCGGTCGGCGAACTCCTTCTCCAGATGCGGCACGACAGCTCGAGCGCCCGGGCCCAGTTCGCCGTAAAGCTTGTACGGCTCGAGGCCGATCCACCCTACGGATTTGCCGTGGTTGAACTCCTGCTCGCCGAGCATCGCTTCGATCGCGCGTGGGGCTTCCGAGGGCTCGATATGGCCCAAAGCATAGGCGGCCAGCGGACGGACCGCGGGCGACGGATCGGAAAGCAGCGGGATGATCGCCGCCGCATGTCCGCGGACCTTGGAGCCGTAGTGGGCAAGGCTCCGGAGCGCGGCCGATCGGACTATTTCCTCCTTGTTCGTCAGCGTTGCCACCAGCGCGGAAAGATGGGGCGGCGGTTCTCTCCAGATTTTCGCGAAATTCAACGCAACAGATTGGATCTCGCCCGTGATATTGCCTCGCAATAGCATGGACGCGATGCTGATCGTCGCCGCGTCATGGGGACGCAGGGCAAAGAGCGCGGCGGTTCCTTGCCCATGGCTCTCCGGGGAGGATGCTATCAAGGCTTCGACATCGAGACGCGCGGGAAGGGCCTGCTCACCGAGCAAGATCAGCCCGTTCAAGGCGTGCTTCCGACGGGTTTCGAAGATCTGGATCGGGGAGTAATCGTTGTCGAATGCCCTGGAACCCTGCGACTGGAACCAATCGAACGCCAACTGTTCTGCTTTCAGCAATGGATTGAACTTCCGCCGGAGTTCCCCTCGAAAAGCCTCTACCGCGCCCGGCCCGGCAGCCTCCAGTTCGGCGAGGGCCACTTCGTCTTCGATGACGCCCGTAATAAAGTTGTGGTCCAACACCCTCTCGACGTGCGGATCCTTGCGCTGGTTGAGCCAGAGCATGAACAAGGACAAAGGCAGCAGGGCCACCAGCATCCAGCGCCACGGGGATCTCATCGCCTGAGGGAAACCCGGGTCGGAGCGCGTTCCAACCGAAAAGGCCGCCTTTCCAGGAGCGCGGGTTTTCCATTGGCCAGTGGGTCGGGCTCAACGGAGGCAACGACAGCGATCGTCATCCTGCCGGGAGTCGCCGAGGCACTGTGGGTGCGGTGATGGACCAACGCGGAGCCATTGCCTTCGGCGGGACCGATGGCGACCGTCAACCTGAAGCGCGCGGTTGTCTGGGCATCACCTGCTTTGGCGTGACAAAAGCGAGGGCGAGCCGCACGCGCCACGAGACGCGGGTGCGCGACGGGGCCACGACTGGCGGGCACGGTGCCGAGGGACGGTCTTGTCCTCACGGGGCGAGATCTCGGCCCAAGGGCACCGGCCGTGCCGCCACGGCTTCCGCGCGGAGCTTGGTCTCGGCGAGGACACGGCGTTGGAGGTCGCGGACGATGCGGTCGCTCCACCAAGCCCAGTACCACGCGGGATACAGTCCGTGCCGGTACACCGTCGTCCCTCGCAGCAGCGTGCCGCCCGCCACGGGGTCCAGCTCGAACGAAGCGGCATCGACCTGGTAGAAGCCGTCGAGGTGTTCGGGGTGGATGTGCCGGTAGAAGGTCCATTCCTCCATCGCCGGCGGCGTGTACTCGACGCGCAGGTCCAAGCGGTGCGGTGGTTCCCAACGGACGACCTGTTCGCGGGCGATCCCCGTGTCGAACTCGCAGTACCGCACGCGGCCTTCGCCTTCCCCCTTGGTCCACGCGCGCCGGAAGGTCGCGATGCCGATCCGCGACCACAGGTCGTGCGCCGGCGGAAGTTCCGGGACGTCGACGATGAGCGGCCAGACGATCTCCGGGGGCGCGGCGATATGGACCTCTGTGCTCACCGTGAACCGGAACGGCACCGGCCCGAGCACGACTTCGCCGGCGGTCATCAACGGTGCGGCGAGCAACCCGATGCACATCATCCGGTCGTCGCGACGGCGGCGGGTGGCCT
>JANNAJ010000620.1:0-9074 GCA_031384285.1 Verrucomicrobiota bacterium | reverse complement strand
AGGCCACCGGCATGGACACCTGCCGCGGCCGCCTCGTCACCGCGAGCGCCAACTGCTCCGGCCCCGCCCGCGCCGCCTCGGCGACGCCGGTCATCACCTCGATCGTGCACAGCAACGGCACGGCGAAGATCACGTGGATCTCCACGTCCGGGACGGTCTACCGGATCCAATGCAAGGCCAACCCGGACGAGCCGATCTGGACCGACGTCCCCGGTGATGTCACCGCGACCGGCGCGAGCGCGACCAAGGACGACGTGGTAGGCCCGACACCCCGCAGGTTCTACCGGGTGACGGTCCTGTCCGAATAAGACCTCCCCTCGGGGAGCACCCGCCGTGGGATGCCGCGTCACCGCGGATTCCTGCGGCGGGTGTGCGACAGGGCGAGCCCGGCGAGCCCTGTGGAAGCGATGTGATGGAGGGCTGTCCTTCGGGACGGCCCGGCGATGAGACGAAGCGGGCCTATCCGACGATCGGAAGCCCGCAAGAACGCGAAGACCGAGCCCCTTTTTGATTTTATGAGACCCGCAAACGATGCTGTCGTGCCGCCCGCCGGCCCTTTTGTCCGGCCCTTCGCCCGGTGGGTGAAGCGTCTGGCGTCCAAGCCCGCGCTCGGCCTGCTCGCCGCGAGCATGGCGTTCCTGGCCGGCACCGTGCCGCTGCGGGCGGATGAGATCCCGGTCGGCTGCACCGGCAGCGCGCTCGGCATCAACCTCTTCACCGACACCCGCGACGTCCACGTGGGCGACACCATCCGGTACAGCGTGACGGTCTTCAACGGCCTGCCCGGCAGCCCGCGGGTCGCCTGCGACGCCACCGGCATCCGGGCCGCCGTGGTCACGCCGGACGGCAAGACCAACGACATCACGTCGCTCTTGGTGCGCCGCACGCTGTCGAACCAGCAGAACGATTTCTACACGAACGTCGTCGCATACGTCGTGCGCGTCCAGGACATCCGTCCCGACGGCACGGTGCGCGCCACCGCGAGCGACACCGGCGCGATCCACCAGAACGAGACCGACAGCCTGGGCGGCGGCGACCAGGGCGTGAACACCGAGGTCGTCCAGCCTTGCATCCGCCTCGTGGTGGAGTGCCTCGGAGGCATCGGCGAGAGCGGATTGATCACCGTCAGCGGCACCGTCACCAACTGCGGCAACACCACGCTCAACGGCGTGGCCATCGTGGACTCGGATCCACGCGGATCGTTCCGCGCGGTCTTCCCGACCAACCTGCTCGCAGGGCAGGGCGGCAAGTTCACCGGCACGTATCTGCCCAAGGACCCGTGCGGCCCGACCGCGCTCGCCCTCGTGGCGCAAGGCACCGATACGACGACGTCCACGCCGCGGACGGTCACCAGCTCGGCCGTGGCCTCCTGCGCGAACACCTTGACCCCGGGCATCCTCGTCACCAAGGCCTGCCCGGTCGCGCCGGTATCCCCCGGCCGGTTGCTGACCTACACCGGCACCGTGAAGAACACGGGCGACGTCACCCTGACCAACATCGTGGTGGTCGATGACCAGCCCGCGCCCAACACGCCGGTCTTCTCCCTCGCCTCCCTCGCCCCCGGCGCGACCGCCAACTTCTCCGGCAGCTACCCCGCGCCGCTCGATTGCTCCGTCGCCGACACCCTCACCGCCCGCGCCGCCAGCCTTTGCGGCGTCGCCGTCGTCAGCTCGGCTACTGCCACCTGTCCCATCGTGGTCTCTCCGGCCATCGAGGTGACCCAGATCTGTCCGGTCGCCTTGGTGGCGCCCGGCGGCGTCCTCACCTACACGGGCACGGTCCGGAACTCCGGCGAGGGCACGCTCACGAACATCGTGGTGTCCAACGACCGCAGCGGCCTCGCGCCCGTCTTCACCATCGCGACCTTGGCTCCGGGGGCCTCGGCCAGCTTCTCGGGCAGCTACGTGACGCTCACCAACTGTTGCCTCGATTCCAGCATGGTCACGGCCCGCGGGCAGAGCGTCTGCGCCGGGACGACGGTCCGGGCCACCGCCACCCGGACTTGTGCGCTGCTCACGTCGCCCAAGATCACGGTCACCAAGGTCTGCGCGGCGGGCGTCCTGCGCGCGGGCGACCTGCTGACCTACCGCGGCACCGTGAGCAATGCCGGCACCATCACGCTCACCGACGTCGAGGTGGTGAACGACCGCCCCGGAAGCGCTCCCCTCTTGGGGCGCCTCACGTTGGCCCCGGGTGAGACGGCCACCTACTTCGCCACCTATCTCGTCCCGCCGGATTTCTGCGGGACGGACAGCGTGACGGCCACCGGCTTGGACCTGTGCACCAGGACGCCGGTCACGGCCAAGGCCACCTCGACCTGCCCGGTCACCACCGAGCCGGCCATCAGCATCGTCAAGAACTGCCCGGCCGTGCCGACTCCGCTCGGCGGCCTCCACGTCTACACGGGCACGGTCAAGAACACCGGTGACGTCACCTTGCTGGATGTCTTCGTCGTGGACAACCAGCCCACGAACAACACGCCCGTCCTCGGGCCGGTCACGCTGGCTCCGGGCGCTTCGGTGGGCTTCACCGGGAGCTATGTCGTCCCGTTGGATTGCTGCCAGACCACGGACACCTTGACCGCTCGCGGCGCGGACCGTTGCACCGGCGCGTCCGTGCAGGCCACCGCCACGCAGGTCTGCCCGCTGCTCACCCGGCCGGCCCTCACCGTCGCCCAGGTGTGCCCGCCCACGCCGCTTACGATGGGCAGCCTCTTCCGGTTCAGCGGTTCCGTGACCAACACGGGCGACGTCACGCTGACCAACGTCCTGGTGTTCGGTCCGCGGACCGGCGGAACCAACGCGGTCCTCGGCCCCATCGAGCTCGCCCCGGGCGAGTCCGAGACCTTCAGCGGCAGCTACCTCGTCCCGTTCGACTCGTGTTTCGTGACCATCACCGGCACCGGGCACTCGGTCTGCACCGGTGCCGCCATCACCAACATCGCATCCTGCCCGATCGCGACGGCGCCGGCGGTCGCCATCACCCAGACCTGTCCGCCCGGGCCGATTTTGCCCGGCGCGCCGGTGACCTATCGCGGCACGGTCCGCAACGCCGGCGACATCACGCTGACCAACGTGGTCGTGACCGATGGTCGTGGCAGCGCGACGCCGGTCTTCTCTCTCGCGAAGTTGGCGCCCGGGGCGACGGCGGACTTCACCGGCAGCTTCCTCGCCGTCGGCGGCGCATGCACCGTCCGGAACGTCCTCACCGTCCGCGCCGCGAGCCTCTGCGGTGCGCCGGTGCTCGGCAGCGTCGTGGCGGATTGCGCGGTCGTCTCCACGCCGCGGATCGCCGTGGTCGAGGTGTGCCCGGTCGTGCCGGTCCGGCCCGGCGGCCTGCTGGTCTACACCGGCACCGTCCGCAACACCGGTGACATCCCGCTGCGCGACATCGTGGTCGTGAGCACCCGCACGCCGGCCCGCCCGGTCGTGTTCACCTTGGCGACGCTCGCGCCCGGGGCCTCGACGAACTTCACCGGCAGCGTTGTGGTCGGAACGGATGTCTGCGCGGTCAGCGCCGGGCTGGTCGCCACGGCGAACGACATCTGCACCGGCGCCGTCGTCACCAACATCTGTCTCTCCGTCTGCCCCGTGGCGACGGCTCCCGCCATCGCCGTCACCCTCGCTTGCCCGGCGGCCTCCTCGACGCCGGGCGGCCGGATCACCTTCACCGGCACGGTGCGCAACACCGGCGACGTGACGTTGGATGCCGTCGTCGTGGCCGACACCCAGGGCGTGCCGCGCACGTTGCTCACCGTGCCGTCGTTGGCGCCCGGCGCATCGGCCGTCTTCACCGCGGGCTTCACCGCCCCGGTGGATAGCTGTTCGGTCATCGCCACCGTGAAGGCCACGGGCCTCGACCACTGCACGGCGGCGGCCGTCGTCCAGAGCGCCACGGCGACGTGCACCCTGGTCTCGGCCCCGCAGCTCGTGGTGACCCAGACGTGTCCCGCGACACCGGCGGTGCCCGGCGGCCTGCTCACCTATCGCGGCACGGTCCGCAACGCCGGCGACATCACCATCACCGGCCTGGTCGTGACCAATAGCCGGAGCGGATCGCTGCCGGTCTTCACCCTCGCATCCCTCGCGCCCGGCGCGGTGGCCGACTTCACCGGAAGCTTCCTCGCGCCGGCCGACGTCTGCGATGTCGCCAGCGTCTCGACCGCGCGCGGCTCCAGCACCTGTGGTGCGCCGGTCTCTGCTTCGGGCGGATCGGATTGTGCGCTGACCACGACACCGGCGATCGGCGTGACCAAGGTCTGCCCGACCGGATCGATCCTGCCGGGAGGCCGCCTCATCTTCACCGGGACGGTCTCGAACCTCGGCAACATCATGTTGACGAATGTGTTCGTGGTCGACGACCAGCCGGGTCCGAACACGCCGGTGCTCGGCCCGATATCTTTGGCTCCTGGGACCGGGACCAACTTCACCGGTAGCTACATCGTCGGAAGCGCCACGAACCTCGCGACCAACAGCGTCACGGTCGTCACCACGAACACGCTCTCCGTCGTCTCGACCAACACCCTGCTCGTCGTCTCGACGAACCTGGTCGCGGTCCTCACGACGAACCGGGTCGCCGTGGTCACAACCAACATCGTCCCCGTGGTCTCCACCAACGTCGTCCTGGTCGTCACCACCAACACGTTGCCGGTCGTCACGACCAATCTGGTCACGACCATCACGACGAACACGCTCCCGGTGGTCTCGACCAATCTCGTCACGACCATCACGACGAACACGCTGCCTGTGGTCTCGACGAACATCGTCACGACCATCACGACGAACACGTTGCCGGTCGTGACGACCAACTTGGTCACGACCATCACGACGAACACGCTGCCGGTGGTCTCGACCAACCTCGTCTCCACGATCACCACGAACACCTCGCCGGTGGTGACGACGAACATCGTGCGCACCGTGACGACCAACAGCCTCCCCGTGGTCACGACCAACCTCGTCTCCACCATCACGACCAACAACGTCGCGGTCGTGTCGACCAACGTGGCTTCGGTGACCGTGACCAACGTCACCGTGACCCTCTCCACCAACGTGGTGGCGCCGACCTTCACGACCATCGATCCGGTGAGCCACGCGGTGGTGGATCGCTTCGTGGTTCCTGCCGGACTCGACGGCCTGAACTACGCGGACCAGGACAAGGGCTATGGCGCGACCCAGTTCTACGCGATACGGCGCGACGCGTCGGGCAACTCGTTCTTCGACACCATCACGGCGTCGACCGGTGCCGTGACCGACCGGTTCGCGGCCACCGGCCGCGATTTCAACTCGCTCGCCTTCGCCGCGCCCGACCTCGGGTTCGGCTCGGTGATCTTCTACTACCTCAGCGATGACGCGTCGGGCACGACCACCTTCGGCACCATCACCCCGGGCGGCGCGGTCGGTGTCGTCGCCGACAAGTTCGTCGTCGGGCAGCGGTTCGATTCGCTGACCTTCTCGGCCACCGATGTCGGCTACGGCGCGAATCTGTTCTACTACGTCCGCCACGATGCCTCGGGGATCTCGACCTTCGGCACGATCAACCCTGCCTTGCCGGGCACGGTCACCGACCGGTTCACCGTGGGGAACGACATCGTGGGTCTCGTCTTCACCTCCACCGATGTCGGCTACGGCGCGAACCGCTTCTACTACGTCCGCCAAGGCGCCTCGGGTGCGTCCACGTTCGGCACCATCCAGGTCACCGGCCTCACCACGGGTATCGCGACCGACCGCTTCTCCGCGGGCTCCGCGGTCAACGAGCTGACCTTCACCACGACCGACACCGGTTTCGGCGCGAATCTGTTCTACGCGCTCCGGAGCGGGACCACGCGATCGACCAACAGCGTCACGTCCTTCGTGACGAACAAGGTCGAGGTGCTGACGACGAACAATGTCGCGGTGCTCGCGACCAACGTCGTCGCGGTGCTCGCCACCAACCAGTTGGTGGTGCGCGTGACGAACGATGTCCCCGTCTTCGCCACGAACATCGTCACGGTCCGGGCGACCAACGCCGTAGAGGTGCTCGCCACCAACCAGCTGTCGGTCCGGGTGACGAACAGCGTCCCCGTGTTCGCCACGAACATCCTCACGGTCCGGGCGACGAACGTCGTCGAGAACTACGCCACGAACATCCTCACGGTGAGGGCGACGAACGTCGTCGAGAACTACGCGACGAACCTCCTCACGATCCGCGCCACCAACGCGGTCCCGATGTTCGTCACGAACCTCGTGACCCTCCGCGTCACCAACGACGTCTCGACCTTCATGACCAACCTGGTCGCCGTCCGCACCACCAACGAGGTGCTCGTATCGGTCACCAACACGGTGCCGGTCTTCACGACGAACAGCATCCAGGTCCGCACGACGAACGATATCCCCGTGTTCGCCACCAACCGGCTCACGACCATAGTGACCAACATCGTCGCCGGTCCCATGACCGACACGGTCACGGCCAGCGGCATCGACATCTGCCAAGCGCGCAAGGTCACCGCCTCCGCGTCCTGCACCGCGGGCCAGGCAGGCGGGGTCACGCCGCCGGTGGATCCGCCCGCACCCGTCATCGGCGGCGCGGGCGTGCCGCCGCCCGTCTACTCGGGCGGGAACTTCGGCTTCTCGTTCGCGAGCGAGGCCGGTGCGTCCTACACGGTGGAATACAAGACCGCGCTGGATGATCCGGCATGGAAGCCGTTGCCCGGCCTGCCGGTCCCAGGAACCGGCGGCGTCCTCACCATCGCCGCTCCGGCGACCGTCGGTCCGAACTGGTTCTATCGCGTCGTGGTGACCCGATGAACCGCACCTCCAGGAGAGAACGACGACACCTATGAGAAACGACATGAGATGGATGACCGCGGCGGCGATGGCCTTCGCGGTGTGGGCGGCGCGCGCGGAAGCCCCGGCGACGGGGACCCCGCGGCTCCAGTTCGAGGCGACGGTCCTCGACTTTGGAAAAGTCACGCTGGTCGAGAGCGTTGCCGGGACCTTCAAGTTCAAGAACGCGGGCGACGGCGTGCTCAGGATCGCGCCGCCGAAGCCGTCCTGCGGCTGCACCATCGCCAGCCTCAAGCCCGACACGCTCCAACCGGGCGAGAGCGGCGAGCTCGCCTTCACGCTGAACCTCGGACGGTCCCGGGCCAACTTGGAGAAGCACATCTCGGTCACGTCCAACGACCCGAAGACGCCCGAGGTCTCGCTCACCATCCGTGCCGACTACACGCCGCTCTACGACGTGAGCCCGGCGGCGCTCGCGCCGGACCTGGCCTTCGGCGTGGACGAGACCGAGCAGACCACGACCATCACCCGCACCGACGGCAAGCCGCTGCGGATCGTGCGACTTGACACGTCGAAGCCATGGATCACGGCGAAACAAGAGGCCGTCCCGGGCGGCGACGCCTCCAGCGCCCGGATCCGCGTCACCGTCCGCCGCGACGGTTCGCCGCGTCGTTTGAACGAGAACGTCCAGATCCATACCGCCGACCAGACCAACGGCCCGACCGCGACGGTCTATCTGTACGGCCGCGTGATGGGCCAGGTCTCGGTCGCACCCGAGGCGCTCTACTGGAGCGTCGTCGACAGCGGCGGCGTCGCGGCGCCGGGCCGCCCGGAATCCGCCGCGGTCCGGCGGGTGACCGTGCGCTCGGCGGACGGCAAGCCGATCGAGATCAAGAACGCGGAGAGCTCGATCAAGGGTCTCCACGTCGAGCTCGTCCCGAAGGAGCAGGGCAAGTCGTACGAGCTCGTCGCCCGGCTGGACGAGAACCCGGCCCAGACCGTCAGCGGCAACCTGTCGTTCGAGACCTCCGTCGCCGGACAGCCGCGGATGGAGGTCCCGGTCATCGTGAACGTCTACAAACCGTGAAGACGGCGGCACTGCGGATCCTACGGCAGGCCGCGCTGATCGTCCTGTCCGCGACGGCCCTCGGGCTCGTAGCGAACCAGATCTCTCCGCGCGGACTCCCGCTGGTCCCGCCGCCGAGACCCGTGACGGCGCCGGAGAGCACGTTGACCGTCGCCGCGGCGAAGGCGCTCTGGCTGGGCGGCGAGACTTTGTTCATCGACGCGCGCGAGCCCGCCGACTACGCCGCGGGCCACATCGCCAACGCCCTCGGGCTCCCGTCGAAGTCCTTCGACGAGCACTTCCCGGCCATCGCGCCGATGATCACCCCTGCGTCGCCGCTGGTCCTCTATTGCGACGGCAAAGAATGCGAGCTCAGCCATCGTCTCCGCGCGAGCCTGGCCGGGCTCGGCTATACCAATACCCGGGTGCTCACCGACGGCTGGACCGCTTGGAGCACGGCCGGATTGCCGACGAAGAAGGGAGTCGCCCCATGACGCCGGACACCCTTCGCGACCCCGTCGACGCCACGAATCCGCCGGCCGACAGCGGTTTCCACCCGCCGGTCTGGAGCTACTTTTCCGCGCGTTCGGGCAAGGCCGTCGAGCTCTTCCTCCGCCTCTCGGTCGGCGGGGCGTTCGTCTTCGCCGGGGCGCTGAAAGTCGCCGACCCGGCGGCGTTCGTCACGGCGGTGGAGAACTACCATCTGCTCCCCCGCGTCCTGGTCCATCTCGTCGCGATCCTGCTGCCCTGGATCGAGATCGTGGCCGGTGCGGCCGTCCTCACCGGAATCTGGCTCCGTGCCGCCGCAGCGTTGTTGTCGGCGATGACCTTGATGTTCGCGGTCGTGATCGTCTCGGCCTTGGTCCGCGGGCTGGACATCAGCTGCGGTTGCTTCGGGACCGTCGGCGGGAAGCACGTCGGCCTCGTCAACCTCGTCATCGACGCGACCTTGGCGTGCCTTGCCATCGCTTTGGCCATCCGCGCCGGCGATGACCGCCGCAAGGTGGCAACCTCCGGATGAGCCCGTCCACAGATAGCGGCGGCACCGCGCGAGGCTGCGCCGAAGAAGAGCACGTCAGGCCCGAGTGGACCGGGTCCCTCGATGGGGTCCGATGTGTCGAGTACCGTGCGATGTGACCATCTATGCCTTGCCTTCAGCGTCCAACGCGCAACGTCCCGCCCCGGTCTACACCCCATGGCGAACGGCACCTGCGGACCGCTAACGTCCCATCGGTGCTAGAAAGACA
>JANNAJ010000576.1:0-1963 GCA_031384285.1 Verrucomicrobiota bacterium | reverse complement strand
CTTGAGGTCGGTTTCTCCCGCAGGAAGGAAGTGGAGAAGGTGGTCGCGGAATGGTTGGTCCAAGCCCACCACGGACAGCCGGAACTCGCGGGTGCGAAGGTCGTTTCCGGTTGATGTGCCGGTGATCTCCGCCGGCGTGGGAAGCCTACCAGCCGCAACCCCCTCACCAACGCCCGATGCCCGCGGAGGCGTGGCATCGGACGGCTTTGCCACAGCCGGCAGGTCGAGCGATCGGATCGCAAGTTCGACGCGGTCGAGATCTTCCAGCGTGGCGCGCAGAAAGAGCACGCCGGTGCGGTCGTTGAAGAACAGGGCCTTTTCTTCTTGGGGCGTTGTATTTGTGCCGGTGTTGAAAGCAGTAGCCGACGGGAACTCCACCCCGTGGATCATGAAAAACCCGCGCACGGCCCGTTTCCAATCGTTCACGCGGTCACGTGCCCCAAGCTGCGGGAGGAACTGCGTGAGGTGCCCGGTGAACTCCTTGGCAGGCAGGTCGAACCGGCGCGAGTGTAGTTGTCTCGCCTTGTCCGTTTGAACGGGTATGGGAGCCTGCTCGGCACCGTCGCTGGGACGTAGCGGCACATAGACCGATTTCGTGGTCGTGGTCACATCTTCCGGCGGGCTGTTGGAATAGAGGTTCACCCGTTGGATGACCTCCCCTGCTCTCGGGTCGGCCGGGTTCGTCACGTTGTAGCCGTGCGTGGTGACTATCTGACCCACGGGTGCTGGGATTTCGTAGCCCAATCCACTCTGGCGGATGAACGCGTTGGTCATTTCCCAAGGCTTACGTAGGCCTATGCCTCCGGGCCTATGCAGCTCGCCTTGTGCCGACCCCGACGGTCCCGCTGCTACCGGCCCATCCACGACGGCTCGGAACTGCGGGTCGCGAAGGACATCGGAGATCGTCGCAAGGGGCTTGGTCTTGTCGGTCGCCGCCACCCGAGATTCCGCGCCGCTCGGGGTCGTGGGCTCCGCCGCCTTCACCGCAGCTAGGAGCGGCGCCAGCCCGGCTCCGTTGACTCCGGGCCACGGCGCGAGCACCAACGCTGCGACAACCCCGGCCGCGCCGAGACGCGTGGCCCACATGCGTGCTGGTCGGACCGCGCACCATCCGTCGGAGGCGTGCAGCAGCACTTTCACCCGCCGCGCGAGCTGCGACTTCAGCCCGTCGCCGGCGACGCCGATGCCGCGTGCCCAACGGGGCGAGGCCAGTTCGCGTCCGAAGGTCACCAGCGATTCCGCGAGCGCGGCGCGTCCGTCGGGCACCAGTGCGGCGGCCTCGTCGGCGGCGCTCTCGCAGGCGGAGCGCAGTTGTCGCCGGGCCCACCACACCGCCGGATGCCACCATGCCAACGCGCACACGAGATCGGCCAACGTGAGCCACTGTGGGTCGCGGGCGGCAAGATGCGCGAGTTCGTGCGCGAGCATCGCCTCGCACTGCGCGGGCGAGAACCGCGGCCTGTGTGGTGGCCGGGATGGTTGTGGCTGGCCGGACTCACGCTGCTGACCGGCCGGTTGGCCCTGAGCCGCGCTTGGCTGATGTGGTGCGTGTGGCGGTCCCGCGGTCGCAATCACGGCGTGGGACCGCGCGCCAGCGTCTGGGAGTGCGTGCGGCTTGCCGCCGCTTTCGTCCGCCGGACATGCGCCCGGACCTCCACGGCTCCCGTCCGCTCCGCAAAAGCGGAAGCTCCGCGGTGCGACGCCACCGCACTCCCAGACGCGGACGCGTGTTCCTCCGCCCCCGATGACACCGGAGCCATGGTCGCGCGATTGCGCCGCCAACTCGGCTTGCGCCACGTACGCCTGCTGGTGTGGCCGCGGCTGCGCGGACCGGTCGCGTTCGGTGTCCTGTGCCCGACCGTGGCATTGCCGGAAGATTTCAGGACCCGGTTCTCGCCCGCGCAGTGCGAGGCGATGCTCGCGCACGAACTCGCGCATCTTGCCGCCCGCGACCCACAGTGGC
>JANNAJ010000570.1:0-2258 GCA_031384285.1 Verrucomicrobiota bacterium | reverse complement strand
GCCGCATCCGCCGGTCCATGCGCGCAATCTCTTCTCGCTCTCGGCGGCGATGTACGACGCTTGGGCAGCCTACGACCCCACGGCGGTGGGCTACGCCTATCGGGCCAAGCACACCGCGGCGAACGTGGCCGCGGCGCGGCGCGAGGCCATCAGCTACGCGGCGTACCGCATGCTCAAGGAGCGGTACGGGCTCTCGGTGAAGGCCACCAACACGCTGCCGGCGCTCGACGCCCGGATGACGGCGCTGGGCTACGACATCGGCAACGTCTCGCGCGACGTCTCGACGCCCGCCGGCGTGGGCAACTCGGTCTACGACGCCGTCCACAACCGGTTCATCAACGACGGTTCCCTTCAGTCCAACGGCTACAAGGACCCCGGCTACACCTCGGTCAACGGCTTCCTGAACACCGGCCTCGGCGGCACCCAGGACGCGGATGAGGTGTCCGGCAACACCTTCAACACCTTGTTCGACGTCAACCGCTGGCAGCCCCTCAAGGTCGCGAACGCGGAAGACCAGAACGGGAACCCCACCGGACCGTTGCAGGGCTTCCTTGGATCGCAATGGCTCGGGGTCCTGCCCTTCGCGCTGACCCGTAGCGACGCCACCAAGCCGTGGATCGATCTCGGCCCGCCCCCGTTGCTGGCGAACGGCGCCGCGAACTCGACGGAGTTCCGCGACGATGTCGTCGAGGTCATCCGCCGCAGCAGCCAGCTGACCCCGGACGACGGCGTGACGGTGGACATCTCGCCCGGCGGGCGATACGCCAACAACAGCCTTGGTGCGAACGACGGCACCGGACATCCCCTCAATCCCGCCACCGGCAAGCCCTATGCGCCCAACGTGGTGAAGCGCGGCGACTTCGCGCGGTCGCTCACCGAGTTCTGGGCCGACGGTCCGAGCTCCGAGACGCCGCCAGGCCACTGGAACTCGGTCGCCAACGGCGTCGGCGACAGCCCGTCTTTCCAGAAGCGTCTCGGTGGCACCGGCCCGGTGCTGGACGACCTGGAATGGGACGTGAAGCTCTATTTCGCGCTGAACGGCTCGTTGCATGACGCCGCCTGCGCGGCTTGGTCGCTGAAGCGGAAGTATGACGGTTGGCGGCCGCTCAGCGCGGTCCGCTACATGGGCGGGAAAGGCCAGTCCAGCAACCCCGCGCTGACCGCTTCCTATCATCCCGACGGCTTGCCGCTCATCCCCGACCTGATCGAAGTCGTCACCACCGCCACTGCCAAACCCGGCGGCCGTCATGCCGGGCTGCCCGTGGACAAGGTCGTCATCTACACCTATCCTGGCCCCCCGGGCAAACCCGCCACCGATCATAGCGGCGTGAGATGGGTGCTCGCTGCGAACTGGACGACCTACCAGAAGAAGACCTTCGTGTCGCCCGCCTTCCCCGGCTATGTCTCCGGTCACAGCACCTTCAGCCGTTCGGCGGCGGAAGTGATGACATCGATCACCGGGTCGGAATTCTTCCCCGGCGGTCTGGGCACCTACAATTTCCCGGTCGGCAGCCTCGGCACCGAACAGGGGCCGAGCGCCGAGGTGCAACTGCAATGGGCCACCTACTACGACGCTGCCGACCAAGCCGGCATCTCGCGGCTATGGGGTGGCATCCATCCGCCCGCGGACGACTTCGGCGGACGCCGCGCGGGCGCGCAGGTCGGCAAACAATCGTGGGCGTTGGCCCGGCAGTATTTCGACGGCTCGTTGCTCACCGGCGGGATCGTCTGCCGGCCGTATCCTGCCGACGGGCCGCTCGGCGGCGGCAGCGCGCTCTCCAATGTGGTGATCGATCCGGCCACGAAGACCATCACCGCCGATCTGCCGGCGGACCCATCCAATCCGGCTTATCTGACCATCCAACCGGCGGTCGACATCACCCGCACCCAGATCCAAGGAAGGAAGCTCGTCATCACCTATCGATGACCGGGCGCCGGGGTTGTTCCCGGGGTTCCAAGCGGTCGACGAGGGGCTGGACATGTGCGTCCGGCCCCTTTTTCGTCGGTGCTCCGGTCGGCTGTCCTTCGGGCCGTCGCCAGATCTGGCGGGTGGAGAGATGTCCCGGTCCCGTTTGGTCTCGCGCTGCTGCGGCTACCGCTGGCACCGGTCGCTGGCGGGCCCCGGCGGAACGAGGTGTACGGCCCCGCTCCCCAAAATGCACCTTGCCCGACCTAGGTCGGTTGTTACGGTGACGCCACGATTTTTGGGGCGACCACCGGCGACGGTGGCGTTTCTGTTTAACGGCTCTGCAGTCCTC
>JANNAJ010000528.1:0-5201 GCA_031384285.1 Verrucomicrobiota bacterium | reverse complement strand
CCCAAATTCTCCCACCGAGATCGAGCCATGATCGAAGTGCTTGATGACACCCGGCCCGGTGCGATTCAGGCAGACGAAACACAGCGCCCCCAGCACCCGCTCCGCCCCCCAGCGCTCCGCGAGATACTCCTCATTTCCCAGCCCATTCTGCAAAGTCACCAGCGCCGTCTTTTCATGCAGCAAAGGCGGCAATAGCGTCTCCAGCAGCGCATTTGCCGTCGCCTTCAACGCAATGATCACAAAGTCCGCCGGCCCGATCTCCTGCGTCGATCCAAACGCCTCCACCCGCACCCGCACCTCGTTCCCGCCCGTCCGAATCATCAACCCCTGCGCCCGCACCGCCGCCAAATCCGCCCGCATCAGAAACCGCACATCACACCCAAGCTGCGCCAGCATCCCGCCATAATAACACCCCACCGCCCCCGCCCCGACGACAACGATTTTTCCCAGAGAAGTTGGATTCACGAAGCTGGCATAATTCCTAAATGCTAAATGCTAAATCCTAAATGCAATGGGCCCGGTGGGATTCGAACCCACAACCAAGGGATTATGAGTCCCCTGCTCTAACCATTGAGCTATGGGCCCGAACCGTCCGACAAAGGCTGCTGCAGCCGGGATCTCCTTGGTTTCCGGAACTTGGCACCGCAACCCGATCCCGAACGCATGCCACGACCGCGACGACCGCGGACAGCCGCGTCCAAAGACGCCTTCTGACTCAGACCGGTCACGCCCGTCATCGGGCGTGTTGTTGGCCCACACCACGGCAGGTGGCAAGCTCATTCCCTGCCGACACCTCAACCCCGGGACGCCCCATCAAGACTCGCGGAGTCGGGCAAGGTGATCCGGGTTGATGACGTCGAGAAACACCGCTCTTTGGAGTCCGCGCCGGTGGCGCTTGTCGTGACGGAGGATGTCGGGTGCAAACCGGCGTCGGACCGGTCAGAACGGGACGGCTCATCGGCCACCGACCGAGGATCTGGGTTCCCGGGCCTGGATCGATCGCTCCTGTGCACCGTCGCGGCGCGGGGAAAAATCCATCGGTCAGCGTAGCGTCATCTCCACCGAGTGCTCCTTCCGGTCATCGCGCAGCGGAAGCATCGGCCCCGGGATCTCCGTTCCGTCCAAGGTCAGGACCGCGGCCTTCGTGGAATCGGCGGCGAGACGGATGATCGTGATGTGGTACACCGTCTGGCAGTAGCGATAGTGGATCTTGTAACGGGTCCAGGCCTGTGGCATCCGCGGTTCCAGCCGCAGTTGATCCCCTTCTAGGTTCACCCCGAGCAGCGTCTCCACCAGGAGCCGATACATCCAGCCGGCCGATCCGGTATACCATGTCCAGCCACCGCGCCCGGTGTGCGGCGGCATCGCATAGACATCCGCCGCCACAACGTAGGGCTCCACCTTGTAGGTGGCGACCTGACGGGCGGTCGCGCCGTGATGGACCGGGTTCATCATCGTGAAGAGTTCCCAGGCGCGCGCGCTCTCGCCCATCATCGCGAAGGCCATGGATGTCCAGATCGCGGCATGGGTGTATTGGCCGCCGTTCTCGCGCACACCCGGGATATAGCCCTTGATGTAGCCGGGATCGAGGGCAGATTTGTCGAACGGCGGATCGAACAGCTGGATCAGTCCGGCATCGCGACGGACCAGCCTTTGGTCGACGGATTCCATCGCTTCGCGCGAACGCTCCGGCTGGCCGGCGCCGCTGATGACCGACCAACTCTGCGGCAGGGAGTCGATCTGGCATTCCGGATTGGTCTGGGACCCGAGCGGCTCGCCGTTGTCGAACCACGCCCGGCGGTACCAGTGGCCGTCCCACGCGTGGCGCTCGATGTTCTCCTTCAATTGCCCCGCTTGGGCGACGCAACGGTCGGCAAAGGCATGGTCTCCACGCTTGCGGGCCACTCCGGAGAACTGGGTCAGGACATCGAAGAGGAAGAATGCCAGCCAGACGCTTTCGCCCCGGCCCTCGTCTCCGACGCGGTTCATGCCGTCGTTCCAATCACCGCAGCCCATCAGCGGCAGACCGTGCGCGCCGAACCGGAGCCCGTGCTCGATGGCGCGGACACAGTGTTGGTAGAGGCTCGCGGATCCTTCGGCGTGGTTGGGCAGGTCGTAATAGGCCTCCTCCTCCGGTTTGACCGGACGGGCTTCGAGGAAGCCGACCTTCTCGTCCAACACGCCGGTGTCCGCGACCGTGGCGACATAGCGGCAGGTGACGTAGGGCAACCATAGGTAGTCGTCAGAAAAGTGGGTGCGGACGCCGCGTCCGGCGGGCGGATGCCACCAATGTTGCACATCGCCTTCGAGGAACTGATGGGAGGCGGCCCGGAGCAGGTGTTCTCGCGTGAGGGCGGGCTCGGCATGGACCAGGGCCATGACATCCTGCAACTGGTCGCGGAACCCGTAGGCGCCGCCGGACTGGTAGAAGCCGGTGCGACCCCAGAGCCGCGCGCTCAAGGTCTGATAGAGCAGCCAGCCGTTCGCCATGACGTTCACCGCTGGATCCGGCGTTTCCACGTTCACGGTGCCCAAGGTCCGGTTCCAGTATCTCCGGACGCCTTCGAGGGCGGTTCGGTCGGCCCCTTGCCGACGAAAGCGCTGGATCAGGTTCTGCAGGTCGGCCGGATCGCGACCGACGCCGAGACGAAAGCTGATCTCCCGCTCCTGCCCTTCGGCCAGATCGAAGGTGATCTGCACCGCGCCGCAAGGATCGAGCCCTGCTCCCACGCGGCCGGAGAGCCTCGCCCGCTGGAGTGCGGCCGGATGCGCGAGCGTGCCGTTGCGACCGATGAACTCCTTCCGGTCGCCCGTGTAGGTCCGGTTCCCGTCGCTCACGTCGATGAAGGCGACGCGTCCGGGGAACTCGGTGTTGTAGAAATTGCGCGCGAGCAACGCGCCCGATCTGAGGTCCACCTCGGTCTGCACGTGGAGCAGGCTCTTCGAGCGCAGGTCCCCGAGCACCCATTCCCAATAGCCGGTCACGGATATCTTGCGGGGCCGGCCCGAGAGGTTGCGGAGCTTGAGCACGGTGAACTTGACCGGCGCGTCCATCGCCACATAGACCCAGAGCTCGGACGCGATCCCGTGCTCGGTGTGCTCGAAGACCGTGTAGCCGAAGCCGTGGCGGATGACGTAGGGGGTCGCCCCTCGGGCCGGCTGCGGGGTGGGCGACCAATACTGTCCCGTCTGTTCGTCGCGCAGGTAGAGCGCTTCGCCGGAGGTGTCCTGGACGGGATCGTTGCTCCAAGGCGTCAGGCGGAATTCATGGGAGTTCTCCACCCAGGTGTAGGCGCTCCCGCTTTCCGACACGACGGTGCCGAACGTCGGGTTGGCCAGCACGTTGACCCAAGGTGCCGGCGTCGTCCGACCCGGATCCAGCGTGATGACATACTCGCGACCGTCGGGGGCGAAACCGCCCGATCCATTCGGGAAGATCAGCTCGCGGGGCTCCGCCGGTGGTGGCGACCCCATCATCTTCGGTCGGGTCGGGACCAATGCGGGGACCACCGGATCCAACACGCTCCGATGCGCGATCTGTTGGGCCAAGGTACCGCGCTCGTCGTCCAGGACGATCCTCGCCGCCGACTGCAGCAGCACGAGGTCCTCGTGGGGGATCTGTTCGAGGCGACGTACGAAGATGCCGCCCGGCTTGTCCAGCATCTCCGCCTCGTTCTGCGATGCGATCAGGCCCGTGACCTGGTCGTGCAAGGACTGGCGATAGACCGAGATGTCCTCGTTCACGATCACCAGCTCGACGGGCAATCCCTTGAGCCGCCAATAAGCATGCGCTTGGACCAGCTGCCGGACGATGTCCATCTTCTGCGCGTCGCTGATGCGAAGGACGATGATCGGCAGGTCGCCGGAGATACCGAAGCTCCACAGCCCGCTCTGACCGCGCCGGTTGTTCCGGAGGACACCCGGGTTCGCTCGGCGTGAGGGATCGTTGAAGACCAATGCTCCCGCGAGGCGTCCGTAGAGCTGGGCCTCCGCCTCGGAGACGTTGAGGTGGCGCAGCGTCACCTGGTTGTGGGTCCAGGCCAGGTCGAAGGCACGGTCCACCATGCGCGGGCTCTGATATTTCTCCACCTGGACGATCGCCGCCGCGCGGGTGTCGGACACTCCCAGCACCAGGTCGATGGTGATGGTTCCGTGGGGACCGATGGCGACCTTCCGGCGCAGCGAGACGATCGGGTCGAGGACGGAACCGACCGTGTCGGACAACGGGCCGGGACTTTGCATCGCGGCCGGACTCGCGAGACCACGGCCCCGGCCGACAAAGCGGGACCGGTCCGTTTCGCAGGAGATCCCGCCTGGGCCGGCCACCGGTCCCCTCATCAGATGCATGAGCCACGGGGGCCGCTCCTCAAGCGAGCGGGCCCGTCGGGTGCAGAGCACGGCGGAGGACTGCGGCAGGAATTCCGTCTGGACGAAAAGATTGCTGAAGGCCGGATGGGCCGCGTCGGCGGCCTGGGTCGCCAGCACCACTTCGGAGTAGCTGGTGAGTTCGATCTCGCGGGTGACCGGCAGGATGTTGGTGATGGTGATGCGCCGCAATTCGACGTCGTCCTCCGGGGACACGCTGATCTGGGTGTGTATCTCGAAGTCGGCCTGCACCTGCCGGAACTCGGCGCGCGACTGGGTGAAGATCGCTTCGTTGTCCTTCGATCCGCGCAAGGTCGGTTGGTGCGTGGCGGACCAGAATCCGCCCGTTGCCACGTCGCGCAGATAGATGAAGGTCCCCCAACAATCGCGGGTCGCGTCCTCGCGCCAGCGGGTGATCGCGAGGTCGCGCCACCGGCTGTAGCCGCCACCGGCGCTGCTGACCATGACGTGGTAGCGTCCGTTCGAGAGCAGATGCACGTCGGGGACCGGCGGGCCCGGGTTCTTGAAGACCCGCATCACGCTGCCTCCGTCTCCATCGATCAAGGGCGTCGTCTCCAGGGTCAGGTCCTCGGCGAACACGGTGGCGGCGACCTTCGGCAGCCGCTCCTGCAGCAGCAGCTCGGTCGCCTTCAACATGGGGCACGCCAGGAACCGCCGCGGCATGGGGCCGTCATGCAAGACGTTGACGAGCGCGACCAGGCTCATCCCTTGGTGGTGGGCCATGAACGACCGGATGGTGACGCTCGATTCGCCCGGTGGTTGGCGCGACGGCGTGTGGTCCACCGCCTCATAGAATCCATAGGGGCCTTCGCGGC
>JANNAJ010000495.1:0-5733 GCA_031384285.1 Verrucomicrobiota bacterium | reverse complement strand
GGGTCGAAGCGCGCGAGCTGGTCGTCGGTGCGCGACCCTCCGAACGCCCGGTTGACGACGGGCAACGGAGCCATCATCGCGGTCACGTTCGTCCACTCACGGAAGATGCTGCTGCCGACGAAGAGGATCCCGCCCGGGACCGGCGGCTTCGCGTGGTCGGCCTCGATGAAGGCCTGGATCTCTTTCTCGAAACGCGGCCCGGGATCGGCCGCCGGTGCGCGGAGCCCGGTCGCCGAGAACATGATGGCCAGCAGGACGAGTCGGCGGAGTTGCTTCATGGAAATGGTCGCAGTCCCGGATGACGGGCCGGGGCGAAGCCGCCGGTCCGTCCAACGATGGCGAGCGGACGCCTATCCGCAATCGGAAGGATCACGCGCCGGAGAGGTCGGACGCACCGACGGGTGCGTCGTCCCCGGCGAATCCGCGGCACGCGCCGCGTCACTTGGCCTTCAGGTGCCGTTCGGCGAACTCGATGAACTTCTGCCAATCGTACAGCTCGACGGAATGACCGCCGGCGCGGTTGTGATAGCCGAGGTCCCCGCCGGCCAAGACCTCGCCGACGGCCGGCGACGCCTCGGAATCCAAACCCTTCTTGCCGAGCAGGCGGTACACCTCGGAAGCGTGGTAAGCACCGAGGTATTCGCCGCGCGGGTCGGCCCAGAGATCCTCGGAACCGCTCGCGACGTAGAGCGGACGCGGCGCGATGCAGGCCAGGAGCATGTGCTGGTCGACGGGCAGGTCGTCCTCGTTGCGGCTGAACTTCCACGCGTTCCGGCAGAGCCAGTAGGGGAAGCGCGTCACCATCTTCTCCATGTTCTCGCCGAAATCCCGCTTCCAAAGCGCGGCGCCGCCACAGCCCGATTGGGCGGCGACGGCCATCGCGAAACGCCGGTCCTGGGCGACCGCCCACAGCGTCGCCTTGCCCATCTTGGAATGGCCGACCGCGGCGATGCGCTTGGCGTCGATGGACGGCTCGGTCCCCAGGAAGTCGAGCACGCGCGAGGCGGACCACGACACGGCGGCGATCACGCCCCATTCATTGGCCTTCGGGAAGCTCTGGCCGGCACGGTAGAACAGCGGATGGATGCCCGACTGGAACTCGACCTCGTTGTGACGGACGAGCGCGCCCTGCGACAGGACGACGATGCCGAACCCGTGCCGCAGGAACTCGGCGAGCGGGAGGCCGTTGCGGAGATATCCCGGCCGGGACGGGTCCGCGTCGTGGCCTTCGTCCTTGGTGTTGGCGAAGCTGAGCTGCAAGAAGGCGGGCACCGGGCCCTTCGCGCCGTTCGGCGTGAAGACGAGGACCGTCATCTCCGCCGAGCCCTTGGCGTTCTCGAAGCGGATGCGCACGTCCTTCCGCGTCGCCCGACCGTCCATGAACTTCCCGTCGGTCCGGACCCGCTCGTAGGAGGTGCGGACCGGCGTCTCCGGAACAGGGACGACGCCGTAAACGAGGTTGCCGAACAACGCCATGATCTGCGGGCGCCGCACGTTCGTCCATTCCTCCGGCGTGGTGATGCGATCGCCCTCGGACGACACCAACACCGGCGGAAGCTGATAGTGCGGCACCTTCGACTCGTCGCGGACGACGTCGAAGTCGTGGTTCTTGGGTTCCTCGGCGCGGACAGCGGCGAAGCCGAGCAGGGCCAGGACGCCAGCGGACAGCAGGGATCTCTTCATCGGGTCGGGGCCTTGGTTTGTCCGGAGTCCGCCTCAGCGGGCCACGGTCTTCCAAGCGGGCTTCAGTTCGTGGACTTCGAGCGAGGTGATCCTGGCAGCGCCACCTTTGGCTTCGAGCGAGAGAGCGAGGTCGTCGGGCTTCGGCTGGTAGGGCATCGGGATGTAGGCGAGGCCGTCGCTGGCGAAGACCTCCAGCCCGGTCCGATCGCAATAGACGACGAGGCGTTGCCTGCCGTTCCGCAATGGCGCGGGCGCGGTGTGGCCGAGCACGGATATCTCCTGTTTCCTCGCGTCATAGATGATCTTGGCGCCGCGCACAGTGAAGGCGATCTCTGTAGCGTCGCCCGGAGCGAACTCGGCGCGCAGCTCCAACAGTTCCGCCTTCACCTTGGCCAATGGATCCCGGCCGCCGGGCTCCAGCGTCGATCGGCCGAAGCGGTGCGACCGGGAGCGCAACGAAGCGAGCTCCTTCACCGGCGTGTAGGTCAACCGCGGTCCGTCGGTCGTCGCGGTGAGCTTGAGTTCAAGCGGGATGGTCATCGACTGGTTGAAGGACATCCCTTTCGTCTCGGTCTGGAACCAGCCGATCTGGATGCGGCGGCCGTCCTTGGACGGGATGTCGCTGAAGGTCTGCGGGGCGTAGAAGCCGCGACCACGATGGCCGGGGAGCTTCGTCTGCTCGGGCGTGAAACGCGTGCCGTCGAAGGTGCCGGTCGCGTACAGGGTGTCCGCACCGGCCAGCACCCACTTCTTCTTCGAGGCGTCGCCGTCCACCGGCAACTCGAAGAAGTCCGGGCACTCGAAGAGGTAGCCGCTGCCCGCGACGCCCTCGTTGACGCTGGCGAGAGTCCAGTCGCGCAGGTCCGGCGACCGGAAGAAGTGGATGGTGTGCTTGTTCCCGGGCAGGCCGACGTAGAGGACCATCACCCACGACTTCGACGGCTCGTGCCACATCACCTTCGGGTCGCGGTTGCCGCCGGTGACCTGTTTCACGACAGGATTGCCGGGGTACTTGGTGAAGGTGCGCCCGTCGGTGCTCGACGCGATGCACTGGACGGTCGGGTCGCCGGCGGCGGTGTAGATCAACACGATCGGCGGCCTGCCGTCCTTTCCGAGGCCGCTGGTGTTCTTCCAGTCCACGACCGCGCTGCCGCTGAACATGGGGCCCATCGCGTCCGGCACGAGTTTGTCGCCCAGCTCTTCCCAATGGACCATGTCGCGGCTGACGGCGTGGCCCCAGTGCATGTTGCCCCACGGCCAGCCGTAGGGGTTGTGCTGGAAGAAGAGATGGTACTCGCCCGCGAAGTAGACCATGCCGTTCGGGTCGTTGTTCCAACCTCGCTTGGGCGAGAAATGGAACTGTCCGCGCAACGGCTCGCGGTAGAGGTCCGCCGGGTCGCGGACCGTGTCCACCGGCCGGATGGCGCCCAAGGCCACGGAATCTTCTGGCAACTTGTCGACCTGCAATGTGATGTCCTTGCCGATCCAGGCGCCGACGTCCATCGGCGCCCACCAATCGGGCTCGCCGTCGGCCAGCGCGGTGTCGATGCGGAGGACGCTCTTGCCGCCGACGAGCACGTCGACCACGCGGTTCGGGCCGCCGTTCTTGACCGGGATCTCGAGGAAGCGTCGCGTCACGTGGAACTGCCGCTTCGCGTCGGCGACCAACCCGACGGGCTTGCGGTCGGTCTGGACGATATGATCGACGTTGATGTGGCCCCAACCGCCGGTGGCGAGGTCGGTGATGCGGAGGACGGCGGTCTTGCCGGCGAACTCGGAGACATCCCACGAAGCAGGCGCGAGCGCCTCGCTGCCGCCGTCGCGGTCGTTCGGCCCGGTGGCGTTCCGGACCGCCTTGCCGTCGACCAGCAAGTCCATGCACGTCTTCCCGGTGTCCTTTCCGCCGCCGATGAGGAAACCGATGTACCGGCGCCCGATCCTGAACTCCGGCGACGTGAGCGTGCCGGTGGACTTGTCGCCGCCGACGAAGGAGTCCACGAGACCCTTCCCATTGAATCCGTCCACGCGCATCTGGCCGGGCAACGTCCCGCGTGCCGGCCCGGGTCCGAAGGCGTCCCCGGTGGCGGTCCAACCGCCGTAGTCCGCGCCCTCGAAATCGGCGATGACGATGTCGTCCGCGGCGAGCGCCGGGGCGGAAGCGACGAAGATCGCGGTGCAGGCCACGATCGATGCGAGGACGGGACGGATGTGCATTGGTGTGGCGGAAACGGTTCCAGTTGTCCGATGCCCCTGTCGAGGACGGCGTGGAGGAGTTCGCGCCGGAGGTCCAAGCCATCCGACCCGTGTTCCTGCTTGTGTCGGCGGCCCCGACCGATGCCCAATCCGGAATGCCAAGTCCACTTCCGCCGACCGCTTCCGCGCGCCGGCTCGTCGCCGCCGTCCTCCTCGCTCTCGCATCCGCCGCCGGTTGCGCCACAGGAAGCTATTCCGAGAAGCCCGGCACCGCGGGCGACGGCAGCTTCACCATCGGGCCCGCTTACGCCGTCGATTCCGATCTCGCCGACAAGGGCAACCCCAAGGGCCGGTCGTTCGAGTTCACGATGCGCCTGGCCGACAGCAAGGTCTTCCGGGGCGACGACACCACGCTGTTGCCCGCGAAGAAGACCGTGCGCACCGAGCGCAAGATCTTCGTGTACGTGCCCGCCGCATATCGCGACGGCACCGCGGCGCCGGTCCTCGTGACGCACGACGGCCCGGGCCAGCTCAACCTCGTCCGCAACGCGTTGGACAACCTCACGATCTCCAAGGACCCCGACCGCCGGTTGCCGGCCTTCATCACCGTCGCCGTGGAGAACGGCGGCAACGACGGCAAGGACAGCGAGCGCGGGCTCGAGTACGACACGATGTCCGACCGCTTCGCGCGGTTCATCAACGACGAGGTGTTCCCGGCGGTGCTCGCCGACGCGAAGGTCCGCGCGGCCTACCCGCACATCGCCATCACCGCGAACCCGTGGGGCCGCGCGACGATGGGCTGCAGCTCCGGCGGCGCGGCGGCGCTCACGATGGCGTGGTTCCGCCCCGACCTTTTCCGCCGCGTGGCCGCTTACTCCGGCACCTTCGTCGACCAGCAGGACGACGATGCGCCGGAGGAGTCCAGGTTCCCGTACGGCGCGTGGGAGTACCACTCCAGCATGAAGCTCATCGCCAACGGACCGAAGAAGCCGCTGCGGATCTTCACCCACGTCTCCGAGAACGACATCCGCGCCAAGGACCCCGAATCGACCCAGCACAACTGGGTGATGGCCGGCAAACGCACCGAGGCGGCGCTCCAGGAAAAGGGCTACAACCACCGTTTCGTCTACAGCTTGGCCACCGGCCATTGCGACAAGAAGGTGTTCGAGCAGACCCTGGCCGACACGCTCGTCTGGCTCTGGCGCGGCTACCACGGGGAGTGATAGCGGCGACCGCCTCCGCCGGCCGGGGCCGGCGGAGGTGACAACAGACCGCGCTTCCGACCGCAGGACCAGGCCGCAGGATCAGGCCGCCGCGCTCCGCCAGGTCGGCTCACCGCAGCTGGCCGAGGAGGTCGCCCGACACGACCGCGAGCTCGCGGCGGGCACGGTCGTGGTCGCGCGGTCCTGCCATTTCACCCGCCGGGAAGCCATCGATGGGGGCCGGCGCGAGGCCTCTCCGCTCAGAACTCGATGACCTGACCGCGCACCGGGACGGTCACCTCCGCGCCGGGACGCAACGTGGTCCGCAGCGTCTCGGCGAAGGCGAGCGATTGCTCTTCTTCGCCGTGGACGACGCTGATCTTGCGGATGTCCCCGGTGAGCCGTCCGACGTACCAGGCCAGTTCCTTGCGGTCGGCGTGGCCGGAGAAGGCGTCAATCGCCGCGACCTGGGCACGGACGAGATGCGGTTCACCGAAGATGTTCACGGGGTTCGTCCCGCCGCGGAGCTGAGCGCCGAGCGTGTGGTCGGCGCAGAAGCCGACGAAGAGGATGAGGTTCTTCGGGTCGCCGACGTTGTTCTTGAGATGGTGTCGGATGCGCCCCGCCTCGGCCATGCCGGACGCGCTGATGACCA
>JANNAJ010000448.1:0-5459 GCA_031384285.1 Verrucomicrobiota bacterium | reverse complement strand
CTGTCGCGCTCGTTCATCTGGCATCCAAAGGTCTTGATGAAAACGCTCGGCATGCGGCGAAAGTGCGGCGGAACGTAGGGAACCCCTCCCCTCGCGCCTACGGGATTTTTCCCGCCGCGACCGCACGCGACCCGCGCGCGTCCTCGCCGGTAGCGGCATCCGGACCCCACAGGCGATTTGACACCCCTGCCTTGCGGGAGGACAAACGGACGTCCCCTCATCCTCCCGACGCCATGGATCTCCCCTTCCGCCATACTCTCCGCGGCCGCCGCGGCTTCACGCTGATCGAGCTGCTCGTGGTCATCGCCATCATCGCGATCCTCGCCGGGATGTTGCTTCCCGCGCTGGGCAAGGCAAAGGCCAAGGCCAAAGGGACCAAGTGCCTGAACAATCTCCGCCAGCTGGGCATCGCGACGACGATCTACATCAACGACAACGGCGTCTATCCGGTGGGGATCGACGGCAACAACGGCTCCACCTGGATCTGGCCCTCGCTGCTCCGGAAGACCCTGTACGACGGGCGCAACACCGAGGTCTTCCATTGCCCCGCCGCGCCGGAGCAGTCGCAGTGGATCCCGAAGTTCGGCAGCGGTCAGCCCGCCAAGCTGGGCTATCTCCAGGACGAGGTCCGGCTCAAACCGGGCGGCACGTTCTTCATGAGCTACGGCTACAACGTCTGGGGCGCGTTCGCCGGCGAGACCCCGAACACCGGCCTCGGCGTCTACCTCGGCGACCCGGTCTGGGGCGAGACCAAGGAATCCGCCGTGCTGCGGCCGTCGTCGATGATCTCGTTCGGCGACAGCAACTGGGACCTGAAGAAGAAGGGCGACCGGGACTGGAGCGGCTTCATCGGCATGTACGAGGAGCGCCAATGGCCGCTCGAGCTGCACTCCGGCCGCGCCGAGCTGCTTTTCTGCGACGGGCACGTCGAGGGGAAGAAGCGGACGGATTTCGTCGGGCAACTGCTCAAGGACCCGGGCGCCCGGCAGAACGCGGCGCGCCTCTGGAACCGCGACAACGAGCCGCACTACAAGTGATCCGCCGAGGGCCGGTCGTCAGAGCTGCTCGCGTCCCTCGCGGCCGCCGTCTGCCTCGTGCCAGTAGCCGATGCCTTCATCGCCCTCTTGCCACGAAAGCAGCACCTCGCGGTCGCCGCGGAGCGACGGGAACCCGACCCGACCCCGCTCGAGGTCCTCGATCTGGATCTCCCGCGCCGCGATCTCGCCTTGGACCTCGATCAACCGCGCTTGGCTGCGCAGCAGGTCGTTGATGCGTCCGCCGCCGAGGTCGCGTCCTTCGGCGAACAGCGCGACATTGCGTTCGTCCGCCCGCTCCAAGGCCGGGCCGAGCTGCCGCAACTCCATCAGCCAACCGCGGACCTGCGGCAGGAGCGCACGGGCCTCGGCGACGGAGTGATGCTTGGTGAACCGGCGCGTGGTCGTCTTCACGGGGCCGCCTCCAGCTTCCGCTTCACCGCGTCGCTCGCCTCGATGGCGATCGAACGGCGCCACAGCTCCTTCGCTTCGTCCTTCCGTCCGAGCGCCGAGAGCACGTCGGCCAAGTGGTCGAGCACGGTGGCATCGGGCTGCGGGAGGAGCTTCACGGCCTTCTCCAGCGGTCCGACCGCATCAGCGAATCTGCCCGTCTTGAAGCGGATCCAGCCGAGGCTGTCGAGGTAGGCGGGGTTCTCGGGCTCGGCCTTCACGGCGCGCTCGATCATTTCGAGCGCCTTGTCGAGATGGATGCCGCGGTCGGCCCACGAATAGCCGAGGTGGTTCAGCGCCTCGTCGAAATCGGGCTGGAGCGCGAGCGCCTTCTGGAGATAGGTGTCCGCCGCCTCGTACCGGCCCGCCTGCTCGAGCATCGCGCCGACCTGGAAGTAGAACCGGTGGTCCACCAGGCTCGGGGTCTTCCCCTCATCCGCCTTCTCGGCCGCCTGGAAATCCGCCAACGCCTCGTCGGGACGCTTGAGCCGGCCATGGGCGAGCGCGGCGATATAGAGGCGGCGAAAATCAGGGACGAAGCGCGACTTCGCCTTCTCCAAGGTCGCCAACGCCTCGGCCGGTTGCTCGGTGCTCAGCTGGGCGGCCGCAAGATCGGCGTAGACCGGCTCGAAGCCGGAATCGAGCAGCAGCGCCCGTTCGAACTGCTCGACGGCACGGGGGTATTCCTTGTCCTCGAGCGCGATGAGGCCGAGGTAGTAGAACGGGAGCGGATTGGCCGGGTTCTCGCGCCGGAGCGCCTCGAGCTGCTCACGGGCCTCCTTGGTCCGGCCGTTGCGCAGGTAGAGCTCGGCCAGTTTCGCCGTGGGCACGGGATTCCGCGGGAACCGGTCGCGCAGCGTCTTGAAGAGCTCCTCGGCTTTGGCCGTTTCGCCGATGGACTCGAAGCGTTCGCCCATCCGCTGCAGCAGGCCCGGATCATCCGGTGCGGCCTCGGCCGCCTTGGACAACGCCGCGAGCGTGCGGGTCCGGGCGGCATCCTTGAGCTTCGGTTCGCGACGGCCGAGCTGGGCGAAGAGGTCCGCGAGATCGACCTGGTAGACGGCGTTGCCGGCACCCTGTCGGGCAGCGTCGTCGAGCGCCTTGAGCGCTTCGTCGGCACGTTTCCCGGTCAGGAGAAGGTCCATGAGCGCCTGTGCGGTCGGGAGCAGGTCCGGCGCGACCCGCAAGGCCTCGCGATACGCGGCCATCGCCTCCGTGGTCCGGCCGAGGCGGGCGTAGCTGACGCCGAGCAGCGACCGCACCGCGCCGGAGGAGCCGGGCTGGGCCGCGGCGCGCTTCAACAACGCCGCCGCGCGCTCGGGTTGCTTGCGGTCGAGGAGATGCCGGGCGACGTCGAGGACCAACGGCTCGTTGGAGGGATCGTTGTCGACCGACTTCTCGAAGAACTCGTACGCCTTTTCCGGCGCGTCGTTGTCTTGCGCGACCAGGCCGGCAGCGAACGCCGCATGCGCCTGGGCCCGACGCTCCAGTTCCGCCTCGGAGATCTCGGGCGGGCCGGCGGGCCGGATGGACGAACGGTCCGACGCCGGCGTCCTCGGATGCGGTTTCCCGGAAGACGCCGCGCCCTTCGCAGGGCCTTGGGCGCAGCCTTGGAGCAGGAGCAAGGCCCCGGCGACCGAGATGCCGTGGATGATCAGACCGCGCCGCATGGGAAGGTGGGATCCGGAAAAAAGACAACGCGGCCCCGACGAATCGGAGCCGCGTCGTTGAAGCATCGTTGGACTCGACGACAGTGGACGGTCGTGACCGGTCACTGGCCCCAAGTGCGCTTCTTATGGCGGTTCTTACGGAGCTTCTTCCGCCGCTTGTGCTTGTTGATCTTGGCTTTCCGACGTTTCTTGAGTGAACCCATAGCGTGTTATGTTGCTGCTGTCCTGACGGTGTCAGTAAACCACTTTGTTCAGCGGATACTCGATGATGCCTTCGGCTCCGGCGGCCTTGAGTTGCGGGATGAACTCTCGGACGACGGACTCGTCGATGATGGTCTCCACAGCAACCCAGCCTGCCAGGCTCAGGCTGGACACCGTGGGATTACGCAATGCCGGGAGCGATTGCAACAGCTTTGGCAGGTCGGCCTGGCGGACGTTCATCTTCAACCCGACCTTCGCCTCGGCCTCGATCGCGCCGCGCAGGAGCAGCGCCAAGGTCTCGACCTTGTGTCGCTTCCACTTGTCCTTCCACGCCGTGTGGTTGGCGATGAGACGCGGCGTGGAGACGAGCAGGGTCTCCACGATCCGCAGCTTGTTCGCGCGGAGCGACGAGCCCGTCTCGGTCACCTCGACGATGGCGTCGACCAGCTCGCGGGCCTTCACCTCGGTCGCGCCCCAGGAGAACTCCACCTCGGCCTTGACCTCGTTCCTCTTCAACCAGCGCTTGGTCAACCCGACGACCTCCGTGGCGATGCGCTTCCCTTCCAGGTCCTTCACGGACCTGATCGTCGATTCCTCGGGCACCGCGAGCACCCAGCGGGTCGGCTGGCGCGTGGACTTGCTGAAAAGGAACTCGCCGACCTCGTGGACGTCGCTGTGGTTCTCCTGGATCCAGTCGAGGCCGGTGATGCCGGCGTCGAGGTAGCCGAGCTCGACATAGCGGCTGATCTCCTGGGCGCGGATCAGGCGGATCTGGAGCTCCGCGTCATCGACGTAGGGCTCGTAGCTCCGGCTGGACACCGTGATGTTCCAGCCGGCCTTCGCCATCTTCTCCAAGGTGGCGTCCTGCAGGGAACCTTTGGGCAACCCGAGCTTCAGGACCGGGGAGGCGGGCGTTGCGGACTTCTTGCTCATCGGCGGGAATGCTTCGTTCGTCTGGCTTCCGCGCGGACATCCCGGGACCTCTGGCGTCCCGTGCCGCGCGGACCGGTTGACGTGCCAGAGAAGAGGCAGCGGGGCGAACATTTTCTGAGACGCGCCGCACGTCCCCGGTCCCGGCCGCCGGAGCAAGTTTATCGTGCCAATCCGCCGCGCCGTTACCAAAGTCGCGGCGTGAAGCCCCTCGGGAACCGGATCGCTCGCTCGGCGCGTTTGGTGTCGTGGCTCGCCCTGTCCCCGCTGCTGCAAGGGGCTCCGGCGGTTCCGGACCCTTCCGCGCGCTGGGCGCTCCAGCCCGTCGTGCGCCCCGCGCTGCCCGCGATGCAGGCGCCGCCCGATTGGACCGGGAACCCCGTCGACGCGTTCGTCTTCGCGCGGCTGAGCGAGGCCGGCCTTTCGCCGTCGCCGACGGCGGACCGCGGCACCTTGGTCCGGCGCGTCACCTTCGACCTGACCGGCCTGCCGCCGTCGCCGGAGGAGACCGACGCCTTCCAACGCGACCGGCGTCCCGACGCCTACGAACGGCTGGTCGACCGGCTGCTCGCTTCTCCGCGCCACGGCGAGCGGTGGGCGCGCCATTGGCTCGACGTCGTCCGGTTCACCGAATCGCAGGGCTTCGAGTACGACCGCCTCCGCGACAACGCCTGGCCGTACCGCGACTACGTCGTGCGCAGCTTCAACGCCGACAAGCCGTACGACCTCTTCATGCGCGAGCAGATCGCCGGCGACGTCCTCGAACCGGTGACGGCCGACGGCATCATCGCTTCCAGCCTGCTCGTCTGCGGCGCCTGGGACCAGGCCGGCAACTCGCAGGCCAACGCGACCCAGCGCGCCATCACCCGCGAGGAGGAGATGGAGGACCTCGTCAGCGTCGTCGGGCAGACCTTCCTCGGCCTCACCATCAACTGTGCACGCTGCCACGACCACAAGTTCGACCCGGTCCCTTCGGCCGATTACTACCGCGTGAAAGCCGTCTTCGACGGCGTGCGCCACGGTGAAAGATCCGTCGAAAGCGCGGAAGAAACGAAGGTCCGCGAAGCCGCCGGTTCCAAGGCCCGCGCCGACCTCGCCGAGGCGCAGACCGCCATCGCTCGCATCGAGGCGGAAGGCGCGGTTTCCGCGGCCGCGAAACTCCCCGCGGGCACAC
>JANNAJ010000425.1:0-11898 GCA_031384285.1 Verrucomicrobiota bacterium | reverse complement strand
AAGGATGTGGCCAGCCGGGTCCGGCTGGCCGTGGTCCGCGGTCCCGCGACCCTCCCGGGCTCAGATGCCGCGGAAGTTCGGGAGGTGGATCTTCTCGCCGCCGCGCATCGAGGATTCGTCCGCGAGGATGCCGACCATCGTCCAGTTCACCGACTGGTACAGGTCGGGGAAGCTCGGACGGCGGTCCGCCACCGCCGAGATGAACTCGTGGGCGAGGTGCGGATGGCTGCCGCCGTGGCCGCTGCCCTGGATGAAGGACAGGTGGGCGTTCTCGGACATGTCGTACACGCCCTTGGTCGTGAACGGCCGGATCGCCTCGGGCAACAGGTGCGCGTAGTCGGGGATCTTCACCTTCTCGACCGTCTCGCCGCCGAGGTGCAGCACCGGATCGTCGTGCTCGGTGAGCTGCCACTCGAACGACGTCTCGGAACCGTAGCAATCGAAGCTCTCGCGGTACTGGCGCGCCGCATCGAACAGGTAGCGCGTCACCTCGCCCGCGACGTCCTGGTTGCGGACCTTGAAATGCGCGGTCTCGAACGAGAATGGCGACCCGTACTTGGCGATGCGCGCCTCCGAGATGCGGCCGGAACCGAGGCACGACACGAACTCGGCCTCGCCGTTGACGATGCCGAGGCAGGGCGAGACGCAGTGCGTCGCATAGTGCATCGGGGGCAGGCCTTCCCAGTAACCCGGCCAACCGGCCATGTTCTGGAGATGGCTGCCGCGGACGAACTGGATCCGGCCCAGCTTGCCCGTGTCCCGCAGCTCGCGGACGTAGAGGTACTCGCGGCTCCACACCACGGTCTCCATCATCATGTAGGTCTTCCCGCTCTCCTTGCTCGCCTTCACGATCTCGCGGGCCTCCTCGATGGTCGTGCAGGCGGGGACGGTGCAGGCGACATGCTTGCCGGCTCGCAACGCGGCGATGGATTGCGACGCGTGCAGGTGGATCGGGGAGTTGATGTGCACGGCGTCCACCGCGGGGTCGCGCAGGACGTCCTCGAAGGCCTGGTAGCGCTTCTCCACGCCGAAGGCCTTGCCCACCTGCTCCAGCTTCTCCTTCGACCGCTGGCAGATGGCGTACATGTTCGCCTGAGGATGGCGCTGGTAGATGGGGATGAACTCGGACCCGAATCCGAGACCGACGATGGCGACGTTGATTTTGCGGCTCATGGTGAGGACGGCTGACCGGCCGCGCGACCGGCCCGGGATGGGCGTCGGCGCGGCGCGGAAGATGCCGCGTAGCTAACGCGGCGGCGGAAAACAGCGTCAACGCGAATCTGCCCCGAACGCCGGCTTCCGCTGAGCAAATGCGCGTCGGGCCTGAGCTTTTGCGCGGGACGGGCCGCCATCGGCTCAGTCGCCGCCTCCGCCTCCACAACCGCCGCATCCGCTGCCCCCGCCCCCGCCTCCACCCCCGCCTCCGCAACTGCTCCCTCCGCTGCTGGTGCCGCAGCTGGCCGCCGAGGTCCCGTCCGAACCGGCGGGCCCGCGCTTCGGCAGTGGCGGGACCAGCAAGGGCGCATAGTCCGCGAGGACCGTCCCGCCCAGAGCGCCGACGCCGCAAAGCGCAGCGGTCCAAGCGAGGTCCGGGGCCGAGTGGTTTCCGCCGGGACCGAGCGGACGGATCCGCTCCGTCGTCCCGCGCGCCCGGGCTTGATCTCCGAGACGCTGGCGCCATGACCTCGCCCGGATCCGGGCGATTTGGAGCGCCAAGAGCGTGAGGGCGGTCCCGACGAGCATCAGCACCAGGAACCCGACCGGCCGTTCCCGCGATAGGCCGATGCAGACCTTGGCCACTCCGATCGCCGCGAGGACCGTCATCGGGACGAGCACGGCGCGCGACGGGCGCCCGGGCCGTGTGTCCGCCTCCGGGCAACGCGCCAGGACCTTCGCCAGCTCGGGCGAACCGGCCGCGAGCCGGACCGCCGCGATCGGCGCCAACGGACCGGCGGTGCGCAACTGCGCGAGGACCGCCTGTTCGACGGGATGGGCCGGGACCGGCGCGGCAGCCACGACCGACAGCCGTTTCTCGGCCACGCCGTCGAGCTTGAGCGCTCCGGTGTCGGCCAAGCGCACCACCGCGGTCTGGGCCATGCGTTCGGCGCCGCCCGCGAGCGCGGCCGCTTCGTAGACGTCATCAGGGATCGCGGTCCGTGCCGCGCGGGCTTCTTGTCCTCGTCCCCAGGCCGACAACTGCCAGGTCGCATGCCCGAGCACCGCCACGAAAGCGGTCGCATAGAACAGAAGGAACTCCGGCCCGCGCCAATCGAGCACCGGGATCTGCCCTGAGATCGCCCCGCCGCACCCGGCGACCGCCAGACCGCCGGCGCCAAGCAGGGCCGCGGTCATCGCCGGAGGCCGGCGACGCGGTTTCGGCACGATCCAGTGGCTGGCCCGGTCGACGCGCTCGAAACGAGGACGCTTTCCGACAGGACCCTCCGCCGGCGGCCAGATATCGGCGGGAGGTTCGCCGAAGTGCCGGCGGTAGCTCTCCAAGGTCCGCGCGTACCAGCCGTGGAATTTCCGGTCCTCCTGCTCGCCGCCTTTCGTCGGGCCGTGATGGAGCGGCTGCCGCAACGTCTCGCCGCAGAAGGCGTCCCAATAGCTCCGCGTGTGGATGAGGTGCAGATGCCACGCCTGGTCCACCGCGTCGGACGGCGTGCAAGGATGGCCCGACGCGACGCACAAGAAGGCGAAGCGCTTGTACTCCTCGGCGACGCGGAGCGCGAAGGCGCGGCTCCAACCGTTGTCCTTGGCCAACCGCGCGGTGAAAGGATGCGCGGCCCGCGGTTCGTCCAACGGGAATCGTTCCACCCGTTGCCAGAGATCAGGTTGTTCGGTGTCCATGCGAGAGATGCTTCAGGTCCCGTCGGCGGTTTCCTCCCCGAGAACCGGTCCGACGACGCCATGGTAACTTCCCGCGCGCGATCCGCATCACCGATGATCGAGGGCGCGGCCCCGCCCCCGTCCCCGCCCCGCCCGGTCCCGGCATCATGCCCTCGGCGCCATCCGCTTCCGGCGTTGGTGGACGAAGTTCCAGACCGCCAGCCCGGTGCCCGTCGCGAAGATCGCCGCGAAGAGGGCCGCGTCGCCGATCCAGTCGCGCGTCTGGAAGACCGCGATGAACGGCGTCCCGGGCACCCGCGCGAAGCCGGCGAGCCAACGGCCCTTGTAACGGTTGTGCCGCTCGCCCACCGGGTCGCGGTAGAACGGGTCGGACACCGCGGGCAGCTGGTCGTCATCGTCCGCCAACAAACGGGCGAGCGCCGGATGCGACGCGCCCACTACCGGTTCGCGCGCCTTGAATCCCGGGTGCAGCATCACCACGAACTCCGGCAACCGCGGCACGGCGATGGATCCCGGCGGCGGCGGATTGTTGTCCGCCGCGGCGATGAGCACGGTCTTCCGCTCCGTGCTGCTGAGACCGGCGCGCCGTTCGGTCGTGGCCGTCGCGACCGTCGCCACGAGGACGCCGGCGAGGGCGCCCTTCGCGTCCCGCACCGCGCGGCTCACGCCGAACTTGTGCAGGCCGTCGTTCACGCCCTCGTAGACCCGGCTGAAATGCGCGTGGTCCTCGCCCGCCTTCGCGTCGCGCACCGCGCCGAGATAATAGTCGCGGAAAGCCACGTTGGTGATGCGGCTGCCGACCGGCCAATGCGCCAGCATCTGTCCGCGCGCGTCGAGCAGGTACCAGTTCTCCGCGTGCAACCAGTGCGCCCAACGGCGCGCGCCCGTCCTGCCGGCAGCGGCTTCGTCCTCCCGCGGGGCGGCGGGACTTCCCGGCGCGTCCCCCGGGAGGCCGCCTGCCCGGTCACCGAGCCCGCCCAGCCAGACATCGCAAGCCCGCCAATCGCAGGATCCCGCGAACTGCCGGAGCTCCGGCGAATCCGCCGCCTGCTCCACCGTGTGCCCGACCTCGGCCATCTCCGCGCGGATGGCCAGCGCCGCGAGTTGCGCCGCTTGGGCATTGCTGGCGACCAGGTCGCGCCGGAACAGACCGGCGGCGACGGAGAGCAGCGCCAGCAGCGCGAAGAGCGCGGTCACGGTGACGGCCTGCGCCGGCTTGCGCCGGCACCAGCGCGTGAAGCGTCCCGCCCAGCCGACCGGACGCGCCCGCACCGGTTCCCGGCGGAGGAAGCGCCCAAGATCCGCCGCGAGTTCCTTCGCCTCGCGGTAGCGCTGGCCCGGGTCCTTCGCGAGGCAACGCAGGCAGACGGTCTCCAGGTCGCGCGGCACGGCCGGGTTGAGCAGGCGCGGCGGCACCGGTTCCTCGTGGAGCACCTTGCGCTGCACATCCGCCGCGGTCGCGCCCGGGAAGGGCGGCCCACCGGTCAACAGCTCGTACAACGTCGCGCCGAGCGCCCATACATCGCAGCCGACGCCGATGTCCTTGGTCCGGCCCGCGACCTGTTCCGGCGCGGCGTACAGCAACGTGCCGGTGAACCCGCCCGATTGGCTCAGGTCGCTCGGCCCGGCGAGGGCGCGGGCGAGGCCGAAGTCGGTGACCTTCGGTTGGCCGTAGTCGTCGAGCAGGACGTTCGCGGGCTTGAGGTCGCGATGCAGCAATCCGCGCGTATGGGCGTAATGGATGCCGTCCGCGACGCTGCGGACGTAGCTCGCCGCGCGGTCGGGCGGAAGCGCGCCGCGCCGCACCAGCGCGTCGAGACCGGGGCCAGACACCAGCTCCATCGAGTAGAACGGCTGGCCCTCGTGCTCGCCGACCTCGTGCAAGGTGACGATGTTCGGATGCGACAGCCGCGCGACCGCCTGCGCCTCGGCGTGGAAGCGCTTGAGCTCGGCCGCGGTGGCGAAGGCGCCCGTCCGCAGGAGCTTCAACGCGACGAAGCGGTCCAGCCCCTGTTGCCGCGCGCGGAAAACCACGCCGAACCCGCCTTGGCCGATGCGCTCGACCAGCTCGTAATCGCCGAAGCGCTTGTCCGCGGGGAGTCCCGCCGCATCGTCCGCACCGGCCTGTGCCGCGAGCCCGAAAAGGCAGCGGGGGCACAGACCATCCGCCGGTGCCGGCAGCGAGGCACCGCATTCCGGGCAGCAAGGGACGGTCATGCTTGACGCGAGTGAACCGGGTTTGGGCCGCCGTGTAACGACTCGATGCCGTGGGCACGGGTCGCCCGTGACGGATGCGGCCACGAACCCATGTCCCGAAACCACGGCGACGATTCCTCCGGTGGCCCCCGGTTCTATCACGGTCAACCCAACGCCCAGCGCCACATGCTGGACGACCTGAAGTCCGGCACGGGCCCCCCGTCGACCGGTCGGCCTGAAAAGCCCGGAAGACTCAGTGGTACTCTTGGACCGTCTTCACCGCGTAGCCTTGGGTCTGCAGGGCGGCGATGCCCATCGCGGCGGCGCGGGCGCCGGAGATGGTGGTCATGATCGGCGTGCCGGTCATGACGGCGGTGGAGCGGATCTTCACCTCGTCCTCGCGCGGCGCGGCGCCGCTGGGGGTGTTGATGACGAGCTGGATCTCCTTGTTCTTGAGCAGGTCCACCACGTTCGGCCGGCCTTCGAGCACCTTGAGCGTGCGCTGGACCTTCAGGCCGGCCTGCTCGAGCACCGTGGCGGTGCCGTTGGTGGCGACCAGCTCGAAGCCGAGGTCGGCGAACGTCCGGGCGAGCGCGGCGACGTCCTTCTTGTGCGCGTCGGCGACCGAGAGGAACACCTTGCCTTTGAGCGGCAGCGGCGAGTTCGCGGCCATCTGCGCCTTGGCGTAGGCGACGCCGAGGTCGGCATCGAGGCCCATGACCTCGCCGGTGGAGCGCATCTCGGGCGAGAGCACGATGTCCTGGCCGAGGAACTTGTTGAACGGGAACACCGATTCCTTCACCGCCCAGTACTTCGTCCAGATCTCCTCGGTGAAGCCGAGCTCCTTGAGCGTCTTCCCGGCCATCACCTTCGCGGCCAGCTTGGCCAAGGGCCTGCCGATGGCCTTGCTCACGAACGGCACGGTGCGGGAGGCGCGGGGATTGACCTCCAGCACGTAGACGGTGTCGCCCTTGACGGCGTACTGCACGTTCATCAGGCCGATGACCTTGAGCTCCCGGGCCATCGCGTGGGTGTAGCGACGGATGGTGTCGATGACCGCCACCGAAAGCGTGTGCGGCGGCAGCACCATCGCGGCGTCGCCGGAGTGGACGCCGGCGAACTCGATGTGCTCCAGCATACCGCCGATGACGATCGTGCCCTGCGACGGGTCCGAGAACTGCCCGACGTCGGTGATGCAATCGACGTCCACCTCGGTGGCGTCCTCGAGGAATTTGTCCACCAGCACCGGTCGGTCGGGGCCCGCCTCGACGGCGAACTTCATGTAGTGCGTCAGATCGGCATCGGAATAGACGATCTGCATGGCGCGACCGCCGAGCACGAAGCTGGGACGGACGAGCACCGGATAGCCGAGCCGATGGCTGGCCTGGAGCGCCTCCTCGGCGTTGGTCGCGAGACCGTTCGGCGGTTGCGGGATGCCGAGCTTGGTGAGCATGGCCGCGAACAGCTTGCGGTCCTCGGCGACCTCGATGCTCTGGGGCGAGGTGCCGATGATGTTGACCCCGTTCTTCTGGAGGCTGAGGGCGAGGTTCAGCGGCGTCTGGCCGCCGAACTGGGCGATGGCGCCCCAGCACTTCTCGCGCTCGTAGATGTGCAGGACGTCCTCGAGCGTGAGCGGCTCGAAGAACAGTTTGTCGCTGGTGTCGTAGTCGGTCGAGACGGTCTCCGGGTTGGAGTTGACCATGATGGTCTCGAAGCCGTCCTCCTTGAGCGCGAAGGCCGCGTGGACGCAGCAGTAATCGAACTCGATGCCCTGGCCGATCCGGTTCGGTCCGCCGCCGAGGATCATCACCTTCTTGGCCGTGTTGCCCTTCACCTCGTCGTCGCCCCGGTCGTAGGTCGAGTAGTAGTAGGGCGTGTAGGCCTCGAACTCCGCGGCGCAGGTGTCGACCAAGCGGTAGCTGGGCACGAGCCCAAGTTGCTTCCGCTCGGCGCGCACGGCGTCCTCGGTGGTCCCGGTCAGGTGGGCGATCTGCCGGTCGGAGAACCCGAGCGACTTGGCCTTGGTGAGCAGTTCAACGTTCATCAGCGCAGAAAAAATCGGGCGAAGTAAGCCGGGGCCGGGCCGGGGTGTCGAGGGGCGAGTACGGCCCCTCGCGGAGACCGTCAGAGCGCGAGCTTCTTCGCCCGCTTCCGCCGTTCCTGCAACGTCAGCAGCGCCGGCAGGGACGTTAGCCCGGCGACCATGCAGGCGGCGGTGCCGGCGGCCATGATGTAGCCGAGGCTGCGGATGCCCCGATGGTCGGCCACCACGAGGCTGCCGAAGCCGGCGATGGTCGTGAGCGCCGAGACCAGCACCGCCTTGCCCGTGCTCTTGGCCAGGATGCCGGGGTTCTGCTCCTCGGCGAACCGGTTGAGGATGTGGATGCCGTTGGTCACGCCGATGCCGATGACGAGCGGGAGCATCATGATGTTGGCCGGGTTGAACGGGATCCCGGCCCAGCCCATGAATCCCATCACCCAGATCGTCCCGATCGCGACCGGCAACAGCGAGAGCACCACGCTGCCGATGCGGCGGAAATGCAGGAACACCAGCACGACGATCGCCGCGAGCGCCCACCAGGCGGCCTCGATGTACGACTTCTTCAGCAGCTCGGTGTAGAAGTAGAGCTGCACCGGCGTCCCCGTCGCCTCGGGCGCGGCCTCCAACAGCTCCTTGACGAAGACCTCCTGAGGCGCGCGTTCCCAGACGTCGGCCTTGGGATAGACCTGGATCAGGTGCTTGCCGGTCACTCCGAGGAACCGGTTGCGCAGCGCCGGTGGCAGGTCCTCCGGACGCAGGCCGCCCGAGGCGTCCTGGTTCTGCAAGGTGGCGAAGGTGTCGCGGATGTCGGTGAAGAGCGCCTGCTGGAAGCCGGTGAGTTGGACCGCATGACGGGCCTGGCCCTCGGCGCCGCCGCGGAACATCGCCACGCGCAGGCTCCCCAAGGCGTCGATGAGCGAGCGCAGGTCGGCCAGCAGCTGCTTCTCGTCGGTCTTGGCCACCTCGTCCACGGCGAGCCGCAGATAGCCCTGCACGGCCCAGAGCGTCGCGCTGAGCTCGTTGAGCCCGACCGGCCGAGTGTCCGGCGGCGCGAACCGCACCGCCGCGGTCGCCGCACCGATCTCGCGGATGAGCGCGAGCTTGGCCTCCGGGGATTCCGCGAGGTACCGGGCCATCGAATCGGTCGAGGCGACGGACGGGAGCTTCTGGATCTTCGCCTCGAGCGCGACGGCCTCGGCGAGGTCCGAGGCGACGACGGCGCCGTAGAGCACGGATTTCTCGGCCGAATCGATCAGTTTGTGCTCGAACACGACGGCGGGCAGTCCCTCGCTCTGCATGTTCAGCAGGTTGTAGTCGAAGGTCACCCGCGGTATCGCCGCGGCCGCGAGCAGGCACGCCACGCCGGTGGCGCCCAGCACCGTCCACGGGCGGTCGAGCCAGAGGCGCTCCAAGCGGGCGCGCACGTCCACGCGCTCGCCGCCGGCCTCGAAGCTCTCCAGCGCCACCTCCTGCAGCTCCGCCTCGCCCGCCTTCTCGTCGATCACGTTCTGCCGGCCCGGGCGCAGGAGCAGCACCGGCAGCAGCGTCATCATCGGGACCAGGCAGATCACCATGCCGCCGCCGGTCACGATGCCCATCTCCTGGATGCCTTTGAAATCCGTCAGCGTCATCGCGAAGAACGCGCCGGCCGTGGTGAAGCAGCCGGTGAAGATGCCCTGCCCCGTGTTCACCATCGCCAGCTCCATCGCCCGGTGGTCGCCGCGGCCGTGGCGCAGCTCCTCCTCGTAGCGCGTGATGAGGTGGACGCCGAAATCGATCGCCAGCCCGATGAGCATCGGCACGAAGGTGATCGTGAGGATGTTGAGGTGGCCGACGGTGAGCGTGGTGTAGCCCATCGTGTAGCCGAGCCCGACGACGAGGCTGAGCACGGCCTTGAGCGGGCGTCCGGTCTGGCTGTAGCCGGCGACGAAGATGATGGCCGTCAACGCCAGCGAGATGACCGTGGCGAGGGTCGAGTCGCTCTGCGATTGCTGCATCTCGTCGTACTCGAGCACCGGCTCGCCGGTGACGCCGACGTTGACGCCGGGCACCTCGGCCCGCGTCTGCTTGACCAGCTCGCGGAACTTGTCGACGGCGTCGGAGTTCAGGTCGCCGTCGCGCGCCTTGGCCGAGACGAGGTAGAACCGGCCCTTGCCGAAGGTGATGTACTTGTCCCGCTCCGCTTCTTCGCCAGCCCCGAACAGCGCGTCGACGCCCGGCGACGGCGGGATGCCCGGGCGGTCCAGGCTCTGTTCCGCGCGGGCGACGATGCGTCCGAGAGCGGGCAGGGCCTTGAGCAGCGAATCCGTCCGCGCGTCCTTCTCGCGGCTGCTCGTCCGGATCTGCGTGTTCACCCGCTCGAAGAGCGAGACGAGGTTCGACGCCGAGGAGAACTGCTGGAGGAAGGGCTGGTAATCCGCGAGCGCCTTCTTCAGCTCGACGAGGTTCGTCTCGGGCACGAACAGCAGCGCCTTCCGGCCCATCAGCTTGAGGTCGCCCTTGTAGAAGACGTCGACGAACAGGTTGGTCGGCGACGTCAGGGTCGACTCGGCCTCCAGGCGGGCGCCGAGCCGCTCGACGAACTGGCGGTTCTTCTCCGCGTCCTCCGATTCGACGACGGCGACCAGGTCGTCCTGCCCGGGGAACTCCTTCTTCAGCGCGAGGAAATTCCGATGGTAGGTCTTGTCCGATCCGACCAGCGCGTTGCGGTCCATGTCGAACTGCAGCCGCGCGACGGTGAACCAGACGCACACGCCGAAGAGGAGGAACTGCGGCCAGAGGAACCAGCGCGGGTGCGCGAAGACCGCTGCGGCCAGTCGGCGCAGCAGTCGGAGGATCAACGGGTCTCTCGGTCCGGACATCGCGATCCCGCGAGGCTACAACGAGCCCGAGGAAACCGAAAGCTCCGACAGGAACTCTGGACCGATCCGGAGCCCGGGACCGGGAAGCCGGGAAGGTCCTCGACCCGATCGACGAACCGTCTCGGTGAGCAAAAAGACTGGGCCATCAGCCTGGCTTGCAAGGGGGCCCAGGCCCAAAGACTCGTGCTCCCCACAACCCTTTCCTCCTCGACGGGCGGCGTCTGGATGCCTGGAACACGGCGCACCGCCGAGGCCGCCACGGTCCGTGCCCGAAAGGGCCTCGTGTTGTCAGCCTTCAGCAATCCTCCCAACCTAGCCTCAAGTCCAGCCGCCGGCTCCGGCCGCTCCCTCCGCGACAGCCCCGCAGTCTTTTGCAATACTCCCGGATGCTTCGCCGTCAGAGTCAACCGACGCGCGCGACCGATGAAGAAACCACACCGCACAAGCAGCCGACTTGCATGGACGACTTCCCGCGTGGCTCTGCTCGCGTTGCTGTGGCCGTGGTTCGGCGGTGCTTCGGTGGAGGCGGCAAGCGGCCGGATCGGCTTCGATCAAATCGCCCAACCGTTTCTCGCCGAGCACTGCGTCCGTTGCCACGGCGAGAAGAAGCAGAAGGGCAAGTTCCGGATCGATCAGGGACCGACCCAGCTGACCGACCCGGCGTTCGCCGCGCATTGGGGCAACGTCTTGGAGAGGTTGACCTCCGGTGAGATGCCGCCGGAGGACGAGAAGCAGCCGACGGCGGAGGAACGCGCCGCCACGATGCAAGTGCTCTCAGACTGGATCAAGGAATCGGACGCCGCCCAGAAGGCGATCGCAGAGAAGGTGAGTCTGCGGCGCCTGACGCGGGAGGAATACGCCAACACCTTGCGCGATCAGCTCGGAGTCACCTATGTGCCGACCGATCCAGGCAACCTGCCGGAGGACACGAGCTGGCATGGATTCAATCGCATCGGCCCGGCTCTGATGCTGTCGCCCTCGCAGTTGGAGAAGTATCTCGCGGCGGCGGAGGTCGCCCTCGGTCAGGTGCTGCCGGCGGAGCCTTCCACCCGCAAGCCTTTCATGATGCGACACAGCGCGCAGGACAAGGAAGATGGCAACCGCCGGGTGATTCTGCCCACCGACCGCGTGGGGGATCATCCACCTCAGGTGAGCAACTCGCGGGCGGCGGATTATAGGGTGCGGATGCGGATCAGCGGCCTGCGCCCGCCGGGTGGAAATGCACCGCAGTTGCGGATCTATTGTCCCGACCTGGACCGGGTTCTCTACGAGCAGGACGTGGACACGCCCGAGGACAAACCCGCCCTGATCGAGTTCATCACGCATCTGCCGGCAGGAAGCCACGGCATTGTCGTTTACAACGTCGCCGAGCCGAGACTCGGATTCGATGACCATTTGGGCGAGTCGCGGCGGACCCCGTTTCACAGCATCAAAAAGGGTCGCGGCATGACCCAGCGAAAGATCACGGATGAGGAGGGCGTGCCGCTCCTGCCTTTCCTGATCCTGGATTATTTCGAAGTGGAAGAAGTGAAATCTCCGCTGCCGCCGCTGTTGGCGGGAATGGCCGGCGATGGGCCGCAGGAGTCCGCGCAGGCCAAGCAGATCGTCGCGGGCTTTGCCGGGAAAGCGTTTCGTCGTCCACTGCGGCAGGATGAAGTCGCTTGGGTGGACCGGTTGATTGACCAGGAAATCAGCTACGGCCAAAGCGTGCCGGTGGCGGCCCGCTCGGGATTGCTGGCGGTGCTGTGCTCCAAGAATTTCCTCTTCCTCGTGGAGGGTGATGCCGGAGCCATGCGGCTGACGATCAATGACTGGGAACTCGCGTCACGGCTTTCGTATTGTTTCTGGAGCACCATGCCCGATGAGCCTCTGCTGGCTTTGGCCAAGGCCGGTCGGCTCCATGAGCCGGAAGTTTTGCGCGGGGAAATCCGCCGGATGCTCGCCGACCGC
>JANNAJ010000418.1:0-16477 GCA_031384285.1 Verrucomicrobiota bacterium | reverse complement strand
CCCACCGTTCCGCGACTGGGGGCTGGCCGTGATGTTCCGCGACATCGACCGCGACGGCTTCCCCGACCTGTACGTGTGCAACGACAACACCTCGCCTGACCGCATCTGGATCAACACCGGAAAGGGCACTTTCCGGCTGCTCGCCCCGGGTCTGGTCCGCCACACGAGCCGCTCGTCGATGGGCGTTGATTTCGCCGACATCGACCGCGACGGGAACGACGACTTCTTCGTGGTGGACATGCTCGCCCGCGAGCACGCCAAGCGCATGACGCAGCTCGTCCGCGACCGTCCTGCGCCCGCCGAACTGGAGCTCCCGGACGCGCGCCCGCAGTTCAACCGGAACACGCTCTTCTTCGGCCGGCCGGACGGATCGTTCTCCGAATCCGCCTTCATGGCCGGCGTCGCCGCGACCGACTGGACGTGGACCGCGATCTTCCTCGACGTGGACCTCGACGGATACGAGGACCTGCTCTTCACGAACGGCTTCGAGTTCGACGTGATGGACCAGGACAGCAGCAACGAGATCAAGGGCGGCCGCCGGCGCTTCACCGACGCGCAGCTCAAGCGCTCGATGCAGATGCATCCGCGCTGGCGCACGAAGAACGGCGTCTTCCGGAACAAGGCCGACGGCACCTTCGAGCCCGCGGGCGAGCGCTGGGGGTTCGCCCACGAAGGCATCTCGTACGGCATGGCGCTCGGCGACCTCGACAACGACGGCGACCTCGACCTCGTGGTCAACAACCTCAACGAACCCGCCGGACTCTATCGCAACGACGCCTCCGCCGGCCGTGTCCAGGTGCGCCTGCGCGGCCAGGCGCCCAACACCCAGGGCATCGGCGCGCGCATCCAGCTGACCGGCGGCCCGAAGCCGCAGGCCCAGGAGATGATCGCCGGCGGCCGGTACCTCTCGGGCGACCAACCAGTGCGGGTCTTCGCGGCTCCGCGGGGCCCTGTGTCGCCGTTGCGGATCGAGGTGGCCTGGCGCGACGGCAGCAAGAGCATCGTCGACGGCGTCGAGCCGGACCGCGTCTACGAGATCGACGCATCGACGGCCGTCCGCACCGCCGCCAGCGCCCCGGCGCCCAAGCCGGCACCGAAGTTCGAGGATGTGAGCGACACGCTCGGGCAGGTCCACTCCGAGGAAGCGACCGACGATTGGGCCGCGCAAGAAGGCGCTCCCCGACGCCTGAGCCGGCAGGGTCCGGGCATCAGCTGGACGGACCTCGACGGCGACGGTTGGGACGACCTCTGCATCACCGGCGGCGCCGGCGGAGGTTTGGCGGTGTACCGGAACGAGGCCGGCCACGGGTTCAAGAAGATGGATCCCGCAGCGGTCGTGACCGTGGACCAGAGCGCCGCGATCGGGTGGCCCGATGGTGTCGGCGGACGGCGGCTATTGGTCGCGGCGGCGAACCGACTGGCGGACGGCGCGATCGGCGCCGAGCTGCTTTCGTTCGCGGCGACGAACCTTGCCGAGGTCCGGCGGACAATCGCCGGCGCCGCGGTCCCGGGCCCCATGGCGGCGGCGGACATCGACGGCGACGGCGATCTGGATCTTTTCATCGGCGGACGCTTCCAGTTGGGCCGTTATCCCGAAGCGGTCTCGTCGTCGGTCTGGACCAACGACCAGGGCCGTCTCGACCTCGACATGGACCGCAGCGGACCGTTCGTCAAGATCGGCCTCGTGGCCGGAGCGACCTTCGTCGACCTGGACGACGACGGCGCACCGGACCTCGCGCTGGCGATGGAGTGGGGGCCGGTCCGGATCTTCCACAACGACCACGGGAAGTTCCGTGAAGTCACCGAGGCCTGGGGCCTCTCGAAGCTGACCGGTTGGTGGACCGGCATCGCCGCCGGCGACTTCGACGGCGATGGCAAGATGGATCTCGTGTGCGGCAACCGCGGACGCAACACCGTCCACGAACTGCACCGACCCGGGCCCGAACGGTTGTTCTACGGCGCCTTGGGCGGCGACGGCGCGTTCCAGGTGCTGGAGGCGTGGCGGCTCGGCGATGCGTGGATGCCGTCGCGCGACCGGACCGCGCTGGAACGCGCGTTCCCGGACCTGCGGACCAAGTTCCCCAAGCACGAGGCCTTCGGCTCGGCGACCGTCCAGGACCTGCTCGGCGCGGCCTTCGGCACGGCGGCGAACGTCGAGGCGGGCACTTCGGGATCGATGGTCTTCCTCAACCGCGGCGGACGGTTCGAGGCGAGGCCGCTGCCGCGCGAGGCCCAGCTCGCGCCCGTCTTCTCGGTGAACGTCGGCGACCTCGACGGCGACGGCTTCGAGGACGTCTTCTGCAGCCAGAACCGGTTCGGAACGATGTCCGACATCTCGCGCGACGACGACGGCCGCGGCCTCTGGCTGCGCGGCAACGGCGACGGGACGTTCACCGCCGTCGACGCGTCGGTCTCCGGGATCCGCATGCCCGGCGAACAACGCGGCGCCGCGCTCGCCGACTTCGACCACGACGGCCGGACCGACATCGCCGTCTCGCAGAACAACTCGCGGACCAAGCTCTATGCGAACCGCGGCGCGAAGCCTGGCCTCCGCGTCGTGCTCCAGGGCCCGACCGCCAATCCAGACGCGGTGGGCGCATCGCTCCGGCTCATCCACGCCGACGGGCACGAAGGCCCGCGCCGCGTCGTGACCTCCGGCACGGGCTTCGCCTCGCAAGATTCCGCGACACAGGTCCTCGGCCGCCGAAGTCCGGCCACCGGCCTACGGATCCGGTGGCCGGACGGGCACGACCAGGTCGTCCCCCTTTCCGCGGACCAGCCCGAGATCCGCGTCCGACCCGCCCCATGAGATCCAACTGCCCGTCCTCGCAACGTCCCAAGCTCATCGCCCTCGCCGCCGTCGCGCTGGCCGCGGCTGTCGTCCTCGCCGGCTGCCGCGACGCCGGCCGGGGAAGCGGCGGTGCCGCTGGACCCGGCGCGGGCGTCCCGGCGACGCCGGTGCTCGTGCCGTTGACCAACATGGTCCCCATCCGCGCCGGCAGCTTCATGCGGGTGAAGTTTCCGGTGACGTTGACGCGCGATTTCTGGATCGGGAGATACGAGGTGACACAGGGCGAGTTCACGGCCGTGACGGGCAAGAACCCGAGCCACTTCACCGGTGACCCCGACCGGCCGGTCGAGAAGGTGAGCTTCATCGACGCGAGCAACTACTGCGCGGCCGTCACCCAGCGCGAACGGGCCGCAGGACGCCTTCCGGCGGACCACGAATACCGGCTGCCGCACGAAGCCGAGTGGGAGTACGCGTGCCGTGCGGGTTCGACGAACCTCTTCAACTTCGGCGACGATGTCGCGATGGCCGACAACTACGCGTGGACCGGCGAGAACAGCGACGGCCAGACGCATCCCGTCGGCCAGAAGCGCCCGAACGCCTGGGGCCTCTACGACACGCACGGCAACGTCTGGGAATGGTGCCTCGATTGGTTCGAGCCGTATCCGGCGATGGCCCTCGTCGATCCCGTCGGGCCGGCGACGAACAAGTTCAAGCTCTTCAAGGGCGGTGGCTGGGACAAAGACGCTCCTTTCGCCCGCGCCTCGAGCCGGTTCATGATGCCGCCCGTCAGCGGTATCCATTTCGTCGGCTTCCGCATGGCACTCGCCCCGATCCCGGCCCGATCCGCGAAACCCTGACCCGCCATGCACCTCCCGACCTCGTTCCGCGCCCGCCTTCGGGCGAGCTTCCTGACCCAGATCGCCGTCGGCACGACGTTGCTCGCGGCCGGACCGGCAGCGGCGAAGCAGGTCATCAACCCCTTCGGCCGGACCGCCGAGACGTTGCGATCGCTCGAAGAGAACCGCGTGCGGCAGGTCGAGGCCGCGAAGTCGTGGAGCACCTTCCACGACTTCACGTTCACCGACCGCGCGGAGGAGAGCGGGATCCGGTTCGATCACCATCCGGTGGACGACGCGGCCAAGAACTACATGGCCGTCCACTACGACCATGGCAACGGCATCGCCGCCGCGGACATCGACGGCGACGGACGTGCCGACGTCTATCTCGTGGACCAGCTCGGATCGAGCCGGCTCTTCCGGAACCTGGGCGGAGGCAAGTTCGAGGATATCACGGAGAGCGCCGGCGTCGGCACGGCGGGCCGGATCGGCGTCGCGGCGTCGTTCGCCGACATCGACAACGACGGACGTCCGGACCTCTTCGTCACGTCGGTCCGCACGGGCAACGTGCTGTTCCATAATCTCGGCGGGGGCAGGTTCGAGGACATCACGGCCAAGGCCGGGCTCTCGGTGAAACGGGCCGCCCATTCGTCCGGCGCGGTCTTCTTCGACTTCGACCGGGACGGCCTGCTCGACCTCTTCGTCGTCAACGTCGGCGCCTACACCCGGAACGAGAAGGGCCGCGGCGGCTTCTTTCTGGGGCGTGTCGACGCGTTCAACGGATGGCAGTTCCCGGCGCGGGGCGAGCAGAGCGTGCTGTACCGGAACCTGGGCGGCGGGCGCTTCGAGGACGTCTCGTCCAAGATGGGACTGGAGCATCGCGGCTGGAGCGGCGACGCGACGTTCTGCGACCTGGATCTCGACGGCTACCCCGAGCTCTACGTCGCGAGCATGTCGGGCGCGGACAAGTACTATTCCAGCGACCGCGGCCAGCGCTTCGTCGACATGACCGCGTCCGTGTTCCCGCGCACGCCGTGGGGCTCGATGGGGCTGAAGTTCTTCGACCGCGACCTCGACGGGCTGATGGACCTCTTCGTCACCGACATGCATTCGGACATGACCTCGGGCCAGATCAAGGCGGGCGACCAAGACTTCAGCCCGAAGTTCGATAAGCAGAAGAGCGACGTCTGGTGCTCGGCGGAGTGGAACGCCGCCACGCGCCTGGGCGCTTCCAACAACATCCTGGGCAACGCCTTCTTCCAGAACCTCGGCCAAGGCCGTTTCGCCGAGGTCTCCGGAGCTGTCGGCGCCGAGACCTACTGGCCATGGGGCATCAGCGTCGCCGACCTCAATTCGGACGGCTATGAGGACGTCTTCGTGACCGCCGGCATGGGTTATCCGATGCGCTACGCGATCAACTCCGTCCTGCTCAACGACGGCGGTAAGCGCTTCGTCGACGCCGAGTACGTCGTCGGCGTGGAGCCGCGGAAAGACGGCCGGATCGAGAAGGAGTTCTTCACGCTCGACGCCTCCGGCGCGGACAAGGCCCACGCGCTCAGCAAAGGAAAGACCGGCCTGGTGAGCGTGACCGGGACGCTCAGCTCGCGCTCGTCGGTCGCGTTCGACCTGGACGGCGACGGCGACCTCGACCTGGTGACCAACGAATGGAACGACCGTCCGCAGGTGCTGGTCAGCGATCTCAACGCGAAGCGGGCCGTCCGTCATCTGAGCATCCGTCTCGTCGGCACCGTCTCCAACCGGGACGGCCTCGGTGCGACGGTGAAGGTCCGTTGCGGAGCGAAGACGTACACCCGCTTCCACGACGGCAAATCGGGCTATCTCTCCCAGAGCTCGCTGCCCCTCTACTTCGGTCTGGCCGATGCATCCCAAGCCGATGCCGTCGAAGTGGTCTGGCCGTCGGGTCGCCGGCAATCGCTCGCCGCACCGGTGAAGGCCGGCACGTCGCTCACCATCACCGAGGACCGCTGACCCCACCGGTCACGGGGCCGGGCGTCCCGCGGCGACGGGCCGATAGCCGGCTCCGGCGTACCCAGGAGCCGTGGGCACGAACGCCGCGTCGAAAGCCGGTGCCGGTGCATCGAGGATGTTGTCGGTGGCCGACACGTCGCGCCGCACGTCGTGGAGCTTGCCGCGGACGAGGCATCCGGTGGCCTTGGCGCCGGCGTTCACCGCCAGCGCGTAGCGGCCGAAGCCCTTGAGCCCGGCGTCGAGCATGTTGTCGGCGAAGACGCACGCCGTGTAGCTGCTCTCGCCGCCCATGTCGTCGACGCCGTTCCGGTTGCCGGTGAAGGTGCAACGCTCCAGGACCGCCCGGGATCTCCAGAAGATCGTCAGGACACCGTTGTTCACGAAGGGCCGCTCGCCCGACGTCTTGGCCACCGGATCCTCGCCGACGTTGGAGACGTTCGCCACGAAGAGGCAGTTGCGGAGCCGCGCCGCGCTGCCCGCCAGCAGGTCGACCGCGGAACCGGTCCCCTGGGCGCGGTTGCGGAGGAAGACGCAATCCTCGACCACGACCTCGCCCTGCTTCTGGTCCTGGTGCTGGACCGAGATCCCCGCGCCGCACGGGCTGGTGAAGTTGTCCACGATCTCCAGTTCCTTCAGCACCGGATACGACCGGCCGAAGATCTTGATCGCGCCTCCATCGGAGTAGAAGAAGTGGTTCTTGGGGATGGTCCGGTCCGGCTCCATCTCGCGGGTGCCTTCCTTGGTCACGAACCCGTTCGCCCCGGTGATGCGGAAGCCTTTCACCACGGTGGCCGACGAGATGCCGTCGCCGAGATAGAGGACGTGGTTGACCACCGCCGGGAAGCCGGGTTCCGACGGCAGTGCCAGCTGCGGGTTCGCGGCGGTCAAGGTCACCTGCCCCACCGCTTCGAGTCGGACCCCGTCGTGGAACCGGTTCAGCCACACCAGCGCCTGTCGTTTGCTCTCGGGCCGGTACTCGCCGGCGTGGACCTTGACGACCTTGTTCGTCGGGTTGGCGGCGGCGAGCTGGACGGCGTCCTGGATGCGGTCACCCGGATGGACGTGATAGCCGTCGCTCTGGAGGCTGATCGCGGCGGCCAGACGGACCGTCGCCAGCCACGAGACCGAAAGGACCGGCACGATGACGCGCTTCATCCCGTCCTCATGGTCAGGTCGGCACCTCGATTCAAGCAGTTAATTCCAAGGCCATCGGTGCGATACGCCGCGTCGGCATACCGAGAGCAGCGCCGTCGCCCAGGTGGTCGTGGACGTCTTGTCGGGAACCACGACGACGTCGTCATGCCCTCGATCATCATGCGGCGATCGGTCGGCAAGATCGCTGCCTTCGGCTCATGCCGCACCGCTCGCGGACGGGACATGGGCCAAGAGCAACGGCGCGCCGCGAAGTACGCATCCGGTGGAACTGCGATGTCACCTGCAAACCGCTTGACCCGACCGGAGCGGATCCGCCAGAACCGGCTGCATCGAAACGAAGCCTCCTCCGAGCGATGACGGCAACAGGAGCGGGACGGCCGGCACACCGGCCGCGGGTGTGTTCTCACCGACCCGCTGGAGCGTCGTGCTCGCCGCTCGCAGCGGATCCGGCGGACGGAGAGAGGCCCTGGAGCAGCTGTGCGCCACCTATTGGCCGCCGATCTACGGCTATCTGCGCCGCCGCGGCCGCTCTCCGGCGGATGCCGAGGACCTCGCGCAGGCTTTTTTCCTCCATCTGATCGAGGGCGATTTCCTGGACCGCCCGGATCCGGCGCAGGGACGGTTCCGAGGCTACCTCGTCGGCGCGCTGAAGCATTTCCTCGCCAGCCATCACGAACGCGAGAGCGCCCAGAAGCGCGGCGGCCGGACCACCTTCGTCGGCTGGTCGGAGATCGACGCCGAGCGCGAGTTCGCCGCGCTGGACCGGAGCCAGCCGGATCCGGCCGACCTGTACGAGACGAGCTGGGCGCTGACGCTCCTCGGCAGCGCCCTGGCCAAGCTGGGGCAGGAACAGGCGGAGGCCGGGAAGGCGCGGCAGTTCGAGGTGCTCAAGCCGTTCCTCAGCACCATCCCTTCGCGCGGCGAATACGACCAGGCCGCGCAGGCGCTCGGCAGCACGCGCACCACGGTCGCCGTGTGGGTCCATCGCTTGAACCAACGCTACGCGGAACTCGTCCGCCTCGCCGTCGCCGCCACCTTGCGCGATCCTGCCGACACCGACGAGGAACTGCGGTACCTGCTCGCGGTGCTCCGACGGTGAACCAAGGATCCCGCGAGGATCCTTGAAATCGCGGCTGCCCGATCCCGCAATCCGACGGAAGGTACGCCATGGACGCCGCTGCACGATCCCCGCTCACGCCCCCGCCCGGTTGCCCGCGCTGCGGGAGCTCCGCCGGCTCGCCCTTCTGGAGCGGAGGCGTCTGCCTGCGCTGCGCCGGGGCGCGCCTGGAATCGGATGCCGCGCCCGGCGGACCGCGGACGCGCGGACCGGACCCCGACGGATTGCCCGACCACATCGGCCCCTACGAGATCCTGGAAGAGCTCGGCCGCGGCGGGATGGGCCGGGTGTACGCGGCGCGGCAGACCGGCCTCGGCCGGATCGTCGCGCTGAAGGTGATGGGCGGCCACGGACGGAGCGCCGATTTCGAGCTGCGCTTCCTCCGCGAGGCACAGATCGCCGCGCGCCTGCGGCATCCGAACCTGGTGGCCGTCCACGATTTCGGCCGCGCGGACGGGGATCTGTACTTCTCGATGGACTACATCGAGGGCGGCGACCTCGCGCGCCGGTTGCGGGGACGCGCCTTCGCCCCTTGGGAAGCGGCATCGCTGGTCCGCAAGGTCGCCCTCGCGCTCGCCCACGCCCACGAGGAAGGCGTCCTCCACCGCGACCTGAAGCCGTCCAACATCCTCATGGACGGCGACGAACCGAGGCTCGCCGACTTCGGGCTCGCCGCTCCGCTCGGGTCCGGCGGCGACCTGACCGCGGCGACCTGCATCCTCGGCACCCCGCACTACCTCGCCCCCGAGGCGTTGGAGCAAGGCAGCGCCGCGCTCTCGGTGGCGAGCGACCTGTATGCGCTGGGCATCGTGCTCTTCGAGTTGCTCACGGGCCGGACCCCGTTCGCCGGCGCCGCGCCCGGCGCGTTGGCCGCGTTGGTGGCGGGCTCGGAACCGCCCTCCCCTCGCCTGCTGGCACCGGCCGTCCCGCGCGACCTCGAGACCCTCTGCCTGAAATGCATCGAGCGCGACCCGGCACGACGGTACGCCGATGCGGCGGCGCTCGCCGAGGACCTGCGGAGGTTCCTCGACGGCGAGCCGATCCTGGCGCGGCCGTTGTCGGGACCGGACCGCTTCCTCCGATGGGGCCGACGGCGGCCCGCGTTGGCCTCGGTGTGGGTGCTGCTCACCGCGCTCGCGGCGGGATCCACCTTCTCCACGATCCAGATCCGCAGCGCGCTCTCCCGGACCCGGGCGGCAGAGGCCCAGTCCAGGGAGCGTCTCCGCGAGGCCCGCATCGCCGAGGCCCGCGCCGTCCGCCGCACCTCGCAGCCCGGCCGGCGCGCGCAGGCGTTGGCCGCGTTGGCCGAGGCCGCCGCGATCCGTCCCGGGCCGGAGATCCGCGACGAAGGGGTGGCGGCGTTGATGACGTCGGACATCGAGGCGGTCGAACGATGGAGCGTCGCGCCGGAGCAGCCGGGGACGATGGCGTTCGATCCGACGGCGAAGGTGGTCGCCTTCGAGGTGGTGGATTCCACCGGCCGGATCCGCGAGCCCGCGGTGGTCCGTGCCTGGGGCACGACCAACGTCCTGGCCAAGCTGACAGCCCCCGGCACCAACGCGGTCGGCGTGCTCCGGTTCAGCCGGGACGGATCGCGCGCGATGGAGCGGTTCCTCGACGACACCCTCCGCGTCTGGCGCACCGGTGAGGCCCCCCCTTACCTCACGTTGTCCGGCAGACCGGCGCCCGGTGGCGGGAACCGGACCGACAACCTCAACGACGACCACGACTTCAGCCCCGACAGCTCGATGTTCGTGCTCGGCCTACCGGAACGCGGCTTCTCTTTGCACCGCGTCGCCGACGGCTCCGAGGTCGCGCGATCGGACGGCGGCGACCGGTTCCACCGCGTCCGCTACGCACCGGACGGGCGGCACATCGCGGCGGCCCGCATGGCGAAGGACGGTCCCCACGCGGTCCACGTGCTCGAAGCCCCCTCGTTGAAGCCCGCGCACCGGTTCACCGTGGACGGCAAGATCAACTCCGTCGCCTGGGCGGGCGACGGCGATCTGATCGCGGTGAGCCTCGAAGACGGCACGATCGACATCTTCCGCCTCAGCGACGGGAGACCGGTCAACCGCTTCCATTCACCGACCACCGACCCCAACGAGCTGATGTTCCTCGGAAGCGACACGCTGCTCGCCATGCGGGGCCGCGGATCCAGGCTGTACATCGTCGATCTCCTGCACGGCCGCGAGCAGACCGCCGTGGACGGCTTCGGACGCGACCCCCTTTCGCTCGCGCCGGACGGCGAGACGTTCTTCGCGTCTTCGGTGGACGGCGTCGCGACACGTTGGCGGACCTGGGTGCCGACCGGGGCGCGCACGATCGCGCCGCCTCATCCCGGCGGATACGAGCAGTCGTTCAACTCCTGCAGCTTCGACTTCAGCCCGGACGGACGCCGGGTGGTCTCCGTGCACGGCCGCTATCTCGTGCTACAGGATGTCGCGACCGGCGGACTGCTCGCGGAATCCGACGACGGCGACACGCACGGGATCGAGTGGTCCAGCGTCGCCTTCGTCGACGGCGGCCGTGCCATACTGCGGTCCTCGCACCACACCGGCATCTGGCGCCTGCCGATCTTGGCGGGGGCCGACGGGCGTCCTCGCCTCGGGGACGCGGTCCGGATCGATACCGAGACGGGCCTCTTCATGACCGACCACTCGCCCGACTGCAGCCGGATCGTGCTGGCCTCTGTGAACGAGGACGGTGTCCGGATGGTCGCCTGGGACGGCACCGGCCTCAAAGAGGTCGGCCGATGGAAGGTCCCGGGTGCCTATTCCGGCGCGCTCGATCCGAAGGGAGAAAGGGTGCTCATCAACTGCTCGGGCACCGGTCCCGAGGCGGCCTCGCAGCGCATCCGCGTCCTCCGCGTGGCCGACGGGACGACCGAGGCCGAACTGCCGGGGATGGCGTTCGGAGAAGCCGGCTGGAGCGCGGACGGAAGCACGGCGATGACGTCGAACGGCCAGACCGAGAGCGTCGTTTGGGACACCGCCACCTGGCGTCCTCGCGCCAAGCTCACCGGCGCGGCGGCGGGGAACATGTCCACGTTCGCGATCTCGCCGGACGGTCGCCGGATCGCGGTCGCACGCGACGACCGCGTGCATCTTCTCGACGCGGCCGACGGCTCCACGGTGATGACACTTCCCGCGACCGATGCCGGCGGCCTCCCGTCGGCGGTCCGGTTCTTGCCCGACGGTCGTCGCATCGCCGTGCTCTGGCGCGACGCGCGCATGGACATCTTCGACCCGGACGCGACGGCCCGGGAGCTGTCCGCACACGGCCTCGCCTGGCCCGTCGGCAAGCATTGAGGACCCGTCGTCGCCGGAAACAGACCGCCCGGACGGTGGCGATCGCGTGACGAAACGTGGCCGTCGTTGACTTCCGGCGCACCGTCGGATAAGTCGTCCGCCCGTCGGTGGGTTCCGATATGAGCTTGGCCCTGAACCAGCAAGTGCTCGTCCTGAACCGCCTCTGGCAGGCCGTCAACGTCTGCTCGGCGCGGCGCGCCCTCACGCTTCTCTTCGAGGGCCACGCACAGGTCGTCTCCGGCGACAGCGACGGCGATTTCAAGACCTACAACTTCGCCCAATGGCGCGACTTCTCCGTGAAGCGCCCCGACGACGACACGGTCGGCACCATCACGTTCCGCATCCGCGTGCCGCGGGTGATCCTGTTGATGGTCTTCGACCGCCTGCCGAAGAAAGAGGTGAAGTTCACCCGGCACAACATCTTCGAGCGCGACAAGAACACCTGCCAGTACTGCAGCCGCACGCTCGACCGCAAGGACCTCAACCTCGACCACGTCGTGCCCCGCGACCGGGGCGGTCCGACCACCTGGGAGAACATCGTCTGCTCCTGCATCCCCTGCAACACCCGCAAGGCGAACCGGACGCCCTACGAGGCCGGGTTGCGCCTCGTCCGCAAACCGAAGCGGCCCAAGTGGCGTCCCTTCGTGCAGGTCAGCTTCGGCGTGCCGATGCACGACATCTGGCGCCACTTCCTCGACATCGCCTACTGGAACGTCGAGCTCGGGGAAGAGGTCGGCTAGCACCCCGACGCGAGCCAACCGGCAAGCGTCCCCGTGTTCTTGCCCAGGTCGAAATCCCGGCCGAAACGGTGCCGTCCCTCCAAGGCTTTCGCACGTGCCTCTCCGGGCGACGACAGCACGCCGTGCAACGCCGCCCGGACCGCTTCATCGGTCAACGCAGGCAACAGGCACCCGTACGCACCGTCGCCGAGGATGCTGCGCGCCGCGCCGGCATCCGACGAGACGATGGGCACCTCGAACGCCAACGCCTCCAGCAGCACGATGCCGAACGTCTCCATGCGCGACGGGAACACGAACACATCCGCCGCCTGCCAGCGCTCCGACCACGCCGCGCTGCCCGCCTCCACTCCGCGATGGACGAAGATCCCCGGCCCCGGCGGCACCTCGGACCGCGTGATGATGTGCAGGTCGCAACGGTCGGCGAAATGCCGGTGGAACGTGTCGCGCAGCAGCGGGCCGCCCTTGCGCTGGAAATCTCCGCCGAGGAACAGGATCTGCGGCCTGGCGTTCGCCGGCCGCACCGTGCGACGCGCCGGCGTGAGCGACGGCGGCAGAACCGCGATGCGCCCGTCCGACACCCCGTAGTCGCGACGCAGCGACGCAGCGACCGGCTGCGACCACGGCAAGAACTTCGTCGCGCGCGCGAACAGCTCGCGCTCGCGGCGGAGCAGGCCGCGCAGCGTCAACGGCTGTAGCCAGCGCGACGGCGCGTTCGGAGCGAACCACGGCGAGTCGGCGAGCTGCTTGAACGTCGCGTCCAGCGCGACGAACACCGGCATCCCCGGCGGCAAGCCTTCTAGCTCGAGCCCCATGCTCTGGGTGTTCACCACCACCGCGCCGATGTCCTCGCGCCGGCGGAGGTCGTCGAGCTGCCGGCGCAGATGCCGGCTCGCCGCGACGCGCCAACGCGTGCCGTGCAGGTCGAGACCGAACCTGCGGAGACCGCGCACCGACGTGTCGCCCAGCCGGGCCAGGTCCGGCGGCAAGGGCAGCGCGTCGAGCACGTGGGCCGTGACGCCGAGCTCCGGCCGCCGTGCCAGCTCGGCGGCGAACCGCGGCAGATAGCTCGTGTGCCCGAGGGTGTTCTCGTTGAGGAAGGCGGCTTCCATGTTCACGCACCGGAACGGATCCCGGCATACATGCGGCGGTAGGAGGGCAGGATGCCCGCCGGCGCGAACACCTCCACCGCGCGACGACGCGCGCGCCCGGCGACCTCGGAACGTTCCTGCGGTCGCGCCTGCCAACGGCCCAGGACCGCCGCGAGAGCGCCGCCGGCCTCCATGTCGACGGTCTCCCCGGCATCGCCCACGATCCACCGCGTCACCGGGAAAGCATGGGCGACGATGGGCAAACCGCTCGCCATCGCTTCGAGGAACACCAAACCGAAAGGCTCGCGCAACGCGCCATGCGCGAAGACATCGGCCTCGTGGTACAACGCCGGCATCTGCGGCGGCGGCACGTTCGGCCTCAGATGGAGGCGGATGCCCAGGAGCGGCCGCGCCATCCGTTCGAACGCGGCGACATCCGACGGCATCGCTTGGCCGGCGACCAACAGATGGGCGTGCGGCAACGTCGCGACTTCCTGCACCACCCGATCCAGGCGCTTCTGGCTGCGACCCGCCAGATCGCCGACCGCCAGCACGACGAACGCATCGGCCGGGATCCCTCCCATCGGGATCGTGCGCCGCAGCCCGCTCGTCCCCGCGCCCGGCGCGAACCGGGCCGTGTCCACGAAATGCGGGATCACCTGCCAACGTGAGACGTCGGCCCCCCGCGCCGCGCCGTCCTCCCGGTAGAACGGCGCGAGCACCTGGACCCGGTCGAAGCGCCAGTTCCAATCCGGACCGAGCATCAGCCCGTCCTTGTAGACCACCGTGACCCGACCGCCGCGCGTCCGGTCGCGGACCCACCACGCCAGCTGAGGATCGGCGACGTGGACGATGTCGTGACCTCCGTCCCGCAACCATCGCAGCAGCGACCACGCGAACACGAACTGCTCGAGCTGATATCGGCGGAGCCACGGCAGCCACCGCCGCCACAGGAGATGTTCGCGCGGCAACGCGAGGAGGCGGCGGTAGGGACAGGCCGTCCGCAGCGGACCGTTGCCGAGCAAAGTGACCGGCTCGCCGTCCGCATGGAGCGCCTCGGCCAGCTCATGGGCCCAGGTCTCGTTGCCGCGGCGCACCCGACCGAGGCCGGAACAGGCGATGGCGACCTTCGGGCTCATCGGCGGGCGGACACGGGACGTTCCGAGACACGCCGCAGCTCCTCCTCCAGCGCCGCGCAGACCGGCGCGGGAGCGTAGCGGGCCTCCGCGAGGGCCCGGGCGGCGAGCGCGATCCGGGCGCGAAGGACCGGATCCGACCCCAGTTTCCGGAACGCCGGAGCGGCGGCTCCCGGCGTCCTCATCGGCACGGCCACACCGCCGGCACCGGTCTGCCATACCATCGTCTCCTCCTCGTTGTGGACGACCGGCAGTCCGCTCGCGAGCGCTTCGAGGATGGCGATCGAGAACGGCTCCGCGAGCGAACCGAGCGAATAGACATCAGCCGCTTGGTACAGTCGTCCGATCTGGTCCCGATCCACCCGGCCCAGTTCCTTGAACCGGTGCCCCAAGGCCCGACGGGCGCGGGCGCGCACCGCTTCCGCACCGTCCTCCGGGGCTCCCGCGGAGACGAGCAACCCGGTCGACGAAGCCGCCGCCACTTCTTCGGCCAAGCAATCAAGCCTCTTGCCGCTGACCGAGCCGACCGGGCCGACCGTGAGCACGATGAACGCATCGGGGGGCAGGTCCCATCGTTCGCGGGCGGACCTGCGCTCCAAGGGAGTCGGCGGCACGAACCGCTCCGTGTCCGCGAAATGGGGCACCGCGAAGAACCGGCCTGCCTGCTCTGGCGGCAACATCGCCTGCGCCTCGGAAAGATACGGCGGGGCGAGCAGATGGATGCCGTCGTAATCACGGAGCCACCGCGGCGTGAGGCGCATCCCGTTCATGAAGACGACCTTGGCACCATGCCATCCGCGGAACCGCTTGAGGTTCCACGCGAGATAAGGATCACCGCAGTAAGCAACGGTCATCCTCCGTCGCCGCAAGGCCCAGAGAGCCTTGGGCAACGCGGTGAGCTGCTCCGCTTGGTACCTGCGCTCCCACGACAACGACCGCAAGACCGCGCTGTCCCGGCCGACGTTCCCGAGCCGGACCGCGGGTCTCGGACCGCCGACCGGTTCTCGACCCGCCCAAAGCTCGGCGCGGCAGGCGGACGAAAGATGACGCGCCAGCTCGAGCATCCAGATCTCGATGCCGCGCGACACATGGCCGGCTCCCGAGGAGATCAGCGCCACCCGCATGGACCGGTCACCCGACATCGCCTTCACGCAATCAGACCATGGCGCACGGCCAAGGCACGGTAAAACTCCAACCCACGCCGCGCGACCGTCGACCAGGCGAAATGGGTCCTCACATGGGCCTGCGCCTGTCCGCCCATCCTCCGGCTCAACGCCGGATCACGGACCAACGACGCGATCCGTGCACGCATCGCCCCGAGGTCATGCGGAGGGACGACGAACCCCGTGACGCCGTCCACCACCAGTTCGGGCAGGCTCGTCGTCCGGGTCACGATGACCGGCTTTCCCGCCGCCATGCCTTCAAGCGCCACCAACCCCAGCAGTTCCGACTTGTCGCCGGCCGCGGTCGGGCTCGGCAACGACGGCTGGAGCACGACGCTGGCTCCGGCCATCTGCGTCGCCACCTCGGCATCGGAAGCGTCGGTGATGAAGGTCACATCCTTGCCGGCCGCCGCCGCGCGAAGCTCTTGGAGATAGGCCGGCGAATAGGGCCGCCCCACCACCCGGAGCGGAAGTTCCGGCGTCAGCGCGTCGATCACCTGCCGGATGCCCTTGTGCGGAAGCAACCGACCGACGAAGAGCGCGTAGCCGCCCGGATTGCCCGGCGGATAGATCTCGGGGCGCGCACCGCCGAACAGGACCGTCGACGGCTGCTTCCAATCCGGGAAGAACGTGCTCGCGTGGCCGGAAAGATGGGCCAGCCCGTGCGCCATCCGATGGAGATCCAGTCGACGATGGATCTTCATCGTGTACCCGCTCCAAGTGCCGCCGCCGCCGCCGACATCGGTCAACACGGCCAACTGCCGTCGCAACCGTGCCAGCGGCACGACGGCCTCGGAGAGCGCCGTCGGGAAGCACATGAAGTGGACCACATCATAGGCGGCCAAGGCCCGCCACGTCTCTAGCGTGGCGGGGAAACCCCACCGGAACGACAGATGACGCACGGTGAACGTGCGGATCTCCAGACCTGCATCGTGTTCCGCATGGGACTTGAGATCGAAGAGCCCGAGCGTGGTCGGGGTCATCGCGGCCATGGCCCGGGCGTATTCCAAGGCGTATCGCTCGCCACCGCCGACGGTGCGATGGCGGCCCAGCAACGAAGCCGGCAACACCAGCGTGCGCGGCGACCAATCCATCACGATAAAATAAAAAAGCGCGACCACACGGTCGCGCCGTGGAAAAATATCAAAATC